>NZ_JBPWJX010000013.1:0-146387 GCF_051781745.1 Bacillus cereus group sp. Bce019 | reverse complement strand
CTCCAGATAAAACAGTATTGAGTCCATCATATCAGATGGACTCTTTTTTTACTGTCTACCTATAGGGGATAATACCATCTTTTAACAAGATAGCTCTTTTCTTTATTTCACTACATTTCGTAAAGTACCAATTCCTTCTACTGTAATGACCACTTCATCACCAGCATGTAAAAACTTCGGTGGTGTAAAACCTTTTCCGACACCAGCCGGCGTTCCTGTTGCGATAATATCACCTGGTTCTAAAGTCATTCCTTTACTTATCGTTGAAATAATTTCTTCTATTGAAAAAATCATTTTATTTGTGTTAGAAGTTTGCCTTACTTCTCCATTTACTACCGTTTCAATGTGTAATGCATTCGGCGCATTAACCACCGATTTATGAATTAAATACGGTCCCATCGGACAAAATGTATCGAAGCTTTTCCCAAGGAAAAACTGTTTATGTTTTCTTTGAATGTCTCGAGCTGTTACATCATTGATAATCGTATAACCAAAAACATGCTCAAGCGCTTTTTCTTTTTTTATTTGCTTCCCTCGCTTACCAATAATGATAGCTAATTCTCCTTCATAATCTAGTTCGTCCGTTGCATGAGGGTGACCATTAATTTGCTCATTTATGCCAATAACTGTTGTTGGTGCTTTCGTAAAGATCATTATATTTTCTGGAATAGACTCTACTCCGCCCATTTCTACCGCATGCTCACGATAGTTTTTTCCAACGCACAAAATATTCTTTCTTGGCCTTGGAATCGGCGCTAATATTTTCACCTCTGTTAACGGATAATATGCCGCTTCCCCGTTCTCTTTTGCCCAATTTACAATTTCACATACTTTCTCAAAGCATTCAGTCCCTCTTTCAATACACTCTAACATTGTAATAGGGATTGTAACCTTTTCCCCTTTTTGTCTTTGCGCTTCTCTTAAGTGTAATACCTTTTCTTCTTCTTCATCTACAATACCTACAAATACCTTTTCTTCTTTCTTCGCCGTTACAAAACGCAATATTTCCACTCTCCATCCTAAAACTCATACCCTTTAATTGTATTCGCATCCGCAAGAAAAAAACCTTCTCATGCACGCTAATTTTTACAATATTCTTCTCATCCCCTATTCGTTACCCCTTTATCATTTGGCATAAAATGTAGAAATTTTACTTTTTTTAGCGAATGCATTTCTTTTTTATGAAGTTTTTGTATAATATGTACTACATATATACTAAAAATTTCATTTAGAGATGGAGCCGATTTCAATGTTTGAGCAAGCGATTGAAAAAAAACGTGAAAAAATGATTTATTTTGCTGAACGCTATGGAATGACTTCTCAAAAAACAGTGGATTGTAGCCAAGAACTGGACAGGCTCTTAAATGTAATTTGTCATGTACATACAGATTTACACCCTAATCAAACGTTCAAAACACACACGCAATAATGCGTGTGTTTCTTTTATTTCAAAAAAATACACATTTTATTGGAAACGCCCATACAATAGTAGAAAAGAAAATTTTAAAAACGAAGGGTGTTTTGTATGCCAGCTATGGTCGGACATATTCGTATCGTCAATATTGGATCAAGTGGTATTTTTCATATTGGAGATGTATTTGCGATTAGGCCTATTAGTTACTCACGTGCTTTCGCCGGGGCCGGCTCTTTCAACGTTGGAGATAATGTTTCTGTCTACAATTATCAAAGTGCAACGACTGTCAACGATTCAGATGTAATCGATCAAGCGATAATTGGCTCAACTTAAAGGAGGCAATTGCATTGAATTTTTATGTAAACCAAAGTATCATCATCAACAGTATTAAAATTGATAGCATTACAACCTCTTCTGTGTTCCAAATTGGTACTGCCGGAAGTATTAAAGCCCTATCTAAATTTTCAAATACGGGCGGATTTACGGAACCGCTTCGCCCATTACAGGCAAAAGGACAAATTATTTCTATCAAACCATCAACTAGTTCTTCTTAAGACATCCTTGTCATAAATATATAGCAGGAATATTTTTACCCTCCCTATTGAAAAGGAGGTTTCACAAATGAATCAAGATATATATACTTACTTACACCAACTTCAACAAGCTCTTCAAACACAACAAGCAGCCATCCTAAATTTAGAAGATCAAGTGCGCCAACTCCAAGAAGAGCTTAACGAATTAAAAAATCGCCCCTCCTCTTCTGTAGGAAAAGTGGAATACAAATTCGATCAATTAAAAGTCGAAAATTTAAATGGTACTTTAAATATTGGTTTAAACCCATTTTCAGCAAAAGGACAACAAATTGAAGATTTTCAAGTGGATACAGAAACATTGAAGGTAAACCCTGAAACCGAAACAAACCCAGACTTTTATCAAGGTATCCTCCAAGAAATGCATCGATACTTAGATGAAGAAGCATATAATCGTATTCTCCATTTTGAACAAGAAGAGAGAACACCGCTTGATGAAATGTATCGACAAATGATGGTGGATGACATAAAAAAACAGATGGAGCATCGACTCCCTTATTATTTATCACAAGTGCAATCATATGAAGGTATTTCAACAGATCCAGATTATTTACGAGATATCATTATTCAGGCAATGAAACAAGATATTGACAAAGCCTTTCTCTCCTTTATTCAGCACATACCGGGAAATTTCCGAAAGGAGTAAGTATGTATGAACCTTAACGTTGTAAACCGTGAGTTAAAAGTCGGACAGATTAAAATGAACGGTGTATCGTCGTCCGCACTCTTTTTAATTGGAGATGCAAATCTCCTCATTCTATCTTCTATTCTCGATACACCATTTGAAACAGTTACAGAGGGTCCATTTGTACCATTAGTAACAGATGTCCCTCCTACTCCAGGTTAAGGAGACTGAAAAATTATGTTGCATCATGTGTCCATTGTCCAAAATGTTTCTATTATTTCTTTAGGGATTACTGCCGTATTTCAAGTTGGAGATGCAAACCAAATGGAATTAAAAAGTAGAGCTATTGCCGTCCACCGTGAAATTCCTTTTTATATACGGGGAGAAGGTTGCTTTGATGCTTTTGAAATCTTTACAGATGAACACATTACAATTCCAAAACGAACGACAGATGTAAAATTAAATATTGTAAATGAATGCCCTTTTATTGAAGTGAATAACGTTGAATTGCGGACACTTTTAAATTCTGGTTGCTTTCAAATTGGAAATGTTGATTATGGTTTTAATAACTCTCGTATTATACAAATCCGCCAATATATTACGGATGAACCTTCCGCACAATAATTCATATAGTAATTAAAAAGCTTAGTAAAGTAGGTGGATGGTATGCCTTCAGTTGTAGGAAATCTCGTCGTGCAAAACAGTAACGGCTCTTTCAACTTAGGAGATTTTTATAACGTATCTCCGAAAGAAAACACGAAAGCCTATAACGGATCTGGAGCTTCCAATGTTGGGTTTGTCGTGAATACGTTTAACGGTGTTAGTGCAACGAATACATTTGATTCTGATGTGGCAGATCAAGATCAGATTGGAACAGCGTAAAAAAAGTAGGAGATATTCTCCTACTTTTTTCTTTTATGTAATTCAAAATTATTAAAATGAAATTTTAATAAGCAAGAGCTTCACTGTCCACAAATAGTGGTATAAACACGTAAGTAGTGAAGAGGTACTATTTCATTTTATTTAAATGATAACCCACTCTCCTCCAAAGCCTTCCTAAGCTTCGGCAAAGACGCAGGTCCCATACCATGCAGTTTTAAAATTTCTTTCTCACTATACTTTGAGAGTTCTTCTACAGTGTGAATTCCACGGTGCTCTAATGCCCTTCTTGCTGGGGCTGAAAGAAGAGAGAGAAAACCTTCTTTTGGTTTTCTCTCTTTCTCACAGACTGGGCAAGTTGGACAATCGCTACTTTTATAGTACTCGTGTCCCTGTTCACAAGTTCTTAACGTTGTCATTTTTTATAGCCCCTTCCTGCTCTCTATCCCTCAATATTCACAACGTGATTCCCATCAAAGAAGTATAAACATTTCTCTTTTACAGGATGTTGTAAGCTTTTCTCCAGTGCTTTTGCATATAACGAAAGCTGCACTTTATATCGATCTTCTAAAATTGGTTTCGCTTGTTCGAATCCGCCTGGGAATTTCCCTTCAATCGTATCTGTTTTGAAGTCGATTAACGTAATGCCATCTTCCTCTTCAATCATGCAGTCGATAACCCCTTGGACAAGAATCATTTCCCCGCTCTTCCCTTGCCAATCTTGATATGCTTCTTCTGCTGCAAGCATCATCGTAAATGGTACTTCACGCTCAACACTTTTCGCCGCTAATACCCTTTTACCTAAGTCACTGTCAAAGAATGAAATTACTTTTTCAATCGCTATTTCTTCCGCCTGCTCGAATGTTAATAATTCCTTATTTACCATTCCAGCAATTTGCTCTTGAAGAACCTCAATCGTAATCGGCTTCTTCAAATCAACATGCTGCATAACGACATGGACTGCTGTTCCGCGCTCTGCGTACGTTAACCCTTTTTTCTCCATAAATCGCGGGCGTGTTTTAATTGGTGCACGTAGTTTTTTAATAAAGGCGTTATCGCTACCTTCTTCAGATTGATAATTTCTCTTTATTTCTGTAACAGATTGCTTCGCACGATGAGATGTCGCATCCTCATATTCGTATTTCCACATTAATCTGTCGTACACTTCTTCTTTCCGTTCACTTTGCAGGGGAACAGCTTTTTTCTCACGAAGTGCTTCTAACAATTCTTGTTTCTCTTCTTGAACTGGCTCTGGTGCAAGTAGTGTGTTACCGTCCACAACTTCTACTTTCCAGCTAGTGTCATATCCGTAAATTTCATCCGGAATACTTCCTTGTCCTAATTCAAGAAGCATTTCACTATCACGGTGTCTATATAATGAAGGTGCAATCCAGTCTAAATAACAAGATGCTCCGGCACGTATATGATCTGGTAATAACCATTCACTATGTTCCCTCGCATCAAGCCATTTTTCCATTTCCTTATTTGCATCCTTAACTGTGCCGATTAAAATTAACTTCTCTTTCGCACGCGTCAATGCTACGTATAGTACGCGCATTTCTTCCGCAATTAATTCCATTTTCATTTTACGCTTAATCGCAAGCTGTGATAATGTTGTATATTTAATTCGTTTACGCGGATCGATAAATTGCGAACCGAAACCGAAATCTTTATGCAATAAGAAACGTTTCATTAAGTCTTGTGTATTAAAACGACGACCGAGTCCAGCTACAAATACAACTGGGAACTCTAACCCTTTACTTTTATGAATTGTCATAATGCGAACAACGTCTTCTTGTTCACCGAGAGCCCTCGCCGTACCCATATCATCACCGCGTTCTAAAATACGCTCAATAAAACGTAAGAAGCGGAATAATCCTCTAAATGATGTTGCTTCATATTGTCTTGCGCGGTCATATAGTACGCGTAAGTTTGCCTGCCTTTGCTTTCCAGCTGGTAAACCGCCAACGAAGTCGTAATAACCTGTCTCACCGTACACTTTCCAAATTAAATCAGAAAGTGATTGTTGACGTGCAAATTCACGCCATCCTTGCAGTAAGTTATAAAACCACTCTAATTTATCATAAAGTTCTTGCTCCTCTTCAAGCGGTGCCCCTTTTAAGAATGAGCTCATTACTTCATAAAACGAGCCTTTCTTTCCATGAGCACGAAGCGTTGCAAGTTCTTCATCGCTCAATCCAACGATTGGGGAACGAAGTACAGCGGCAAGCGGAATATCTTGCATCGGATTATCAATAACGCGGAATACGTTCATCATAATATTTACTTCCGTCGCTTCAAAATAACCAGTCGCGAGGTCAGCGTATACTGGAATTCCTTGTAATTTTAACTCTTCCATAATTTGCGGGGCCCACGGCATGGAGCGAAGTAAAATAACGAAATCGCGATATTGCACCGGACGCATACTATCATTTTTACGGTCATACACTTCATAACCGGAATCAACCATCGCTTTAATGCGCTGCGCCATAAGACGAGCTTCAAGCTGTGCTTTTTCGACTTCTGCACCTTCTTCACCGTCTATTACTTCTTCTTCCGTTTGCTGAATACATAATAATTCTGCTGCTACATCTTCACCTTCTGGATAGGTAGCACCTAGCTTTAGTTCAGCGTCAGCATCGTAGTCAATTTCCCCAACTTCTTCGCCCATAATTTGTTTAAAAATAAAGTTCGTACCTGCTAGTACTTCATGACGACTACGGAAGTTTTTCGCTAAGTCAATCTTCATTCCGCCGCCCAATCCTTCTTGTGTGAAGCGTTTATATTTTCCTAGGAATAGTCCTGGCTCGGCTAGTCGGAAACGATAAATCGACTGCTTTACGTCACCAACCATGAACAAGTTTCCTTCACTCTCAGAATCTTTCGTTACGAATTTAATAATGGATTCCTGTACAAAGTTCGTGTCTTGATATTCATCGACTAATACTTCAGCAAATTTATTACGATATTGGAGCGCCACTGCTGACGGATTCATTTCACCATTTTCACTTTGTTCACTTAAAATTTGTAAACAGAAATGCTCTAAATCTGTGAAATCGACCATTCCTTTATCTCGCTTCATCGCTTGGAAACGCTCTGTAAATACTTTTACAAGTTGAACAAGCTTTTCTAATATTGGGTGCATATCTTGAAAATCTCGTAAGAAACTTTCAGGTTTGCGGCTAAATAACTCTTCCTGTAATTTTTTTACTTCATCTTTCGCTTTATTACGAAGAGAGTCTACTTGTTTTACAACCTCTTCATTGTAATCACTTTTCTTAATACGCTTTAACGTTTGCCACGATACGTTTTGCATCGCTTCATACAAACTTGTCCACGACTCACGAGCAGCTGATGATAGCGTTCCAAGTAATGCTACATCTGCTTGCAGGGTTTCAATGCGAGGCGCTGGACCGTCAGGAAGCATTGCGAGTTCAGTTGCCTTACGAATATGCTGTTCCGCTGTTTCAAGCTGGAATTTCACATCTTCTAATAAATAAGAAGCATATACTAAATCTTCAATTGTCTTTCCTTCTACGTCATATGCTTCTACTAATTTATCAAGCCATTTTTCCGGATTTGGATGCGCTCTTGACTCTGTATGAAGCGCTAAAATCATACGTTGCAAGTCATCATCACTACGGTCACTCGTATAACGATCAACAAGTTCAAAGAAGATTGTATTATCTTCGATTCCGTACTCTTCTTCTAATATGTCATCTAGCACTTCTTCTTTTAACAATTCATTTTCTGTTTGATTCGCAATACGGAAACGAGGATCAACATCAAGCATGTAGTAATATCCTCTAATTACTTGTAAACAGAATGAGTGAATTGTTGAAATGGAAGCTTTATTTAATAGGCTCAGCTGCTTTCTTACGTGTTGAGAGCCTGGTTCATCAATTAATACCTTTTCTAACGCTTCCCCGATTCGGTTTTTCATCTCTTGCGCTGCTGCATTCGTAAATGTTACAACGAGCAGGCGGTCGACATCGACTGGGTTCTCTTCATTAATAATCTTTTTAATAATACGTTCAACTAATACTGCTGTTTTACCTGATCCAGCTGCAGCAGCAACTAAAATATCACGTCCGTTCGCTACAACAGCTTTCCACTGGTCATCTGTCCATTGACTACCTTCTGGTTTTTTAGGCCAATTTTCTATCATTCTCCGCCAACCTCCTCTCTTATTTTCTCCATCGCTTCGCTATCTTTCATATCTTTTAACGATCGGAACTGATTATCTTCCAGTGACTCATCAAATTGACAAACAGATTTGAAGTTACAGAACGTACATGCTGCTTTATTCCCCATTTTATAAGGAGCAATATCGATAACACCTTCTGTAATATCTTTTCCGATATTTTCAAACGTATGGTGTACATATTTTTGCAGTACGTTAAACTCTTGCTCACTTGCAATACTTGAACGCGCACTAAAGCTACCGTCTTTTTTCAGGCCAGCAGAAATAATATCTGAGCTTCCTGTTGAAAGTTTGTTATCCATTAAACGAACAACGTCAGCATCTCCTAATACGAGTCCCTTCATTTTAAATTTCTTTAAAATTTCTTTTTCAATTTCAGCTTCCGTTGCGTCACCTTTCATCTCAACGATTGGGTTATGAATATGGAAATACAATACACCAGCTGGTGATGCTGCGTGGCCTTTTTTCATCCACGTCTGTGCATTCGAAGTAACAACATCTAAATACGTTAACATTTGAAGTGCTAATCCGTAATACACTTCCGTTAAATCTAACGCTTTTGAACTTGATTTATAATCAATAATACGTAAGAACGTCCCGTTTTCATCTTCTGCCTTATCAACACGGTCAATACGGCCGACTACTTCCATCTTTACACCATTTGGTAATGAGAATTCCATCGGCGGAAGTGACCCTGTACCTCCCATACCGAACGGCACCTCTAAATCAACTGGTACGAATCCGCTTGACTTCGCATGTTCACGAAGAATGATTGACGTACGGAAAATGATTTGTTGTAGTTTTTGTTTTAAATAGAAATGACGGTTTGAACTTAATAAAATTTGTCGTTGTAATAACGGCGCAATTTCTTCTATTACTAAAACAGAAAGATGCTCACACTCTTTTATGGATAAATCCGCCCAAGTGCGGTTTTCACGCAATAACTTGTCCGCAATTTTCTTTAATGCCGCATGGAATAATTCGCCGATGTCTGGCGCATCAAGCTTGAAAATATCACGCTCTCTAAGCGATAAACCGTGCTGCGCAAAATGAGCGTATGCACAACGATTAAATAGTTCCATACGAGAGACGCTTCCTTTAATTATATCTCCGTATAAATCTCTACTTACTGCTGTACTTAGTTTCTTCGCACGATTTCGATAGAATAAACTTGATAAGACGCGGCTACTTTTTTGTTTCCATTCATCTGAAGTTACGTAGAAATTATATACGTCCCACCAAAAGTCTAAATTCCCTTCAAATCCGTATCGCTTCCACGTTTGTAGTTGCTGCATAACGTAAGATAACGTTACTTCTGGCGTTGCTACATATGAAATTTGTTCTGAACGTGATAAATCATTTACGTCATTCGTAATAAATGAATCTTTCACATTAGGGAACATTCTTTTTATTTTCTTAATAAAGCTAGACGCAAGTAACGTCTTTCCTTCTTCATCTGCAAGCGGGCATGAAATGTATAACTTCTCAGATGCTCTCGTTACCATTTGATACATAACGAACTGTTCTTCTAACAAAGTTTGTCTCGTCGTTGGCGCTAATTCAATCCCTGCCGCACCAAGAACTTCTCTTTCCTCATCAGAAAGCATACCTTCATCCATAGGTGCTGCTGGAATGACACCCTCATTTACACCTATAATAAACGTTGCTCTCACATCAGATAATCTGGAGTGATCAATATTAGCAATTAACACTTGGTCTAATGACGGCGGAATGTTAGCAAATTGAAGTGCCTCAAGACCAGTCGACATAACGTCAGTAAACATAGAAAGAGACATTTTCTCTTCCCCAAGCATCTCTACAAATGTATCAAGAAGGCTCATTACTTCTTCCCATACTTGTTCATGATCTGTCGCAAATAAGAAATCTCCACTTTCTTCTGCACGTATACGTAATTCTTCTAGTTTTTTCGGAACATCCAGTTCTTCTAAAAACAAGTAAACTGCTTCACACATTTGCATAACTGTTCCTGCACGCTTTAACCTTTTTTGCATGCGAATAACAGGTGTTCTTACAACGTCACGTAGCCTATTTATTTTCTCTTCCATTTCACGTTCACTGTCTGTAATCATCCCGTTCGTATCATCAAGAGAACGATAACGGCGATACATCCATGGATCTTCAGCAGTCCATCTCTTTCCTTGTACACCGTACGCTAAACAGTAATTTTCAAATTCATCCATTTCTTCACGCATCGCTTCTTTTCTTACGTCTAATGGATATAAAAGCTCTGTTTTCACGCAACGGAACACCGCATCATAACGCCAATTCCCACTAATAATCTCGAGTGCAGAACGAATACATTCTACCAATGGGTGGTGTGACATTGGGCGCTTTTCATCGATGAAGTGCGGGATATTGTAATCTGTAAATAACGTTCGCATCACATCGTAATAACTTTCCCCATTACGAAGAAGCACTGCAATATCTCGGTAACGATATTTTTCATCCGCAACAAGTTTACGAATTTCACGAGCAACACCTTCTACCTCCGCTCGTAAATTCGCAGCTGTACTAATCGTTACACTCGCTTCACCGTTAAATTTTTCATTCGGACGCGCTTCATAATGAGCTTCTAAATGCGCTAATGCCGGAGAATGAAAACGCGGCTGTTCCATAAGTGGAATTGTTTTTTCAATTTCTATTTTCTCTTCACGCGCTACTTGTTTTATTTTTTCATACGTTAACGTCGTTTCATAAAATAAATCGAGTTCATTTACTGGCTGCACTAACGTTTTTTCATCTATCGTTAACGTGATCGTAACTCTCGCTCCGCAAATCATAAGCTGTCTTACAATCTCTAACTCTTGCGGGGAGAATGAATGAAATCCGTCTATATAAATTTCCGCACCATTTACATATTCAGACTGCGGAAGCTTTTCCACTAGCAATTGCAGGTAGTCTTCTGAATCTAAATATTTTCCAATTAAAGCACGTTCAAAATCATCGTATAACAGCTGTAAATCATACACTTTATTCGCTAGTAACTTTTGTTCGGCACTGCTACTATGCGCATCTAATTGTTGCCACATTTCATATACGTTAGATGGCGTTACATTGTAACGTTTAAACTCTGCAATCATACTACCAAGATGTTCAAAGAAACCGTTTTGCTCCGCTGCTTTTTGGAACACCGATAATCCATCTTTACGAGACTCTACAATTTTACGGAGTAACATATGTACACCAGCTTCATCAATATGAAGACGACTCGCTCCGCCAACTTCTTGCAGTACCTTCCACGCTAATCGTGAAAAACTAAAAACTTGTGCCCGAATAGAACCTCTTACATCCTCACTTCCAATTAACGCCTGCTGCGTCTGGAATGTCATCTGTTCTGGCACAAGATATAATATTGTTTTCCCTCTCGGGCGTTGTTTTAACTCTTCTTGCACTTCGCGTAAACAAAGTGTACTTTTTCCACTTCCCGCTCTACCAATCACAAATCGAAGTGACATGTAACCCCACCTTTCACTTACATAACGAACGTTAGTTTGCTACTATAATTGTATTATAGGACACGAAAAAAGACAAACTGAGTTGTTTGCCTTTTTCTATACTTTTATCTATTATATCAACCTTTTGAAAAATTCGTTTGCACCTCTTGAATTGGCCAATATCGCAAATCAACTTTACCGACGACTGTATCAGCTTTTACAAAGCCAAAGTGTCTACTATCCCAGCTCCCGAGCCGGTTATCACCTACTACAAAAATAAACCCAGGTGGCACCAGTTTTTCTTTCGTTAACTCTTCTAATGTAAAGTCGCCTGTTAGTTGCCTTCCGTTTATCTCTTTCTTATACTTCTCTAAATACGGCTCATCAATAAATTGACCGTTTATATATAACTTATCCTGCTTATATTCAATATGATCTCCAGGTAAACCGATAATCCGCTTTACATAGTCCTCTTTTTTATTCGCATGAAATACCACAACGTCAAATCTGTTCAAGTCCCCAACTTGATAACTCACCTTATTTACAACTAGCATATTGCCATCTTGCAATGTCGGCATCATTGACTTCCCCTCTACAACATACGTTGAAAAGAAAAACGTTCGAAAAAATACAGCTAATAATACACCAATTAAAATTGTTCGTATCCACTCCATGCCTTCTTTTTTCAAAGTTTTCTTCATCTGCTTCTCCCCTTATCCTTTAATACTGAAGCTTTCCTTTACAAAGAAGACTATTCTTAATGTAGTTCTAACTTTACTTCGATTTTCTTACCGACATACCATAAAATAAAAATACCAATCGCTACAATAACTGATTTCACCGGATTATGAATAAATGACATTAAATCATGACCGATATACGTTAAAATAAAAATCATCACAAGTTTTCCGAATGCTAACGCTAGACCAAACTGTTTTACACTAATTCGGGATAAACCAGCGACAACATTTATGAGCGCTGACGGTGTAAACGGAAAACAAAATATAACAAAAATCGGTGCGAATCCTTTCCTTTCAATCCACCCCATTGCTTTTCGTACTCTCTCATGCTTATTTACAAACGAAAAGAAACGACTGCGACCAAAATGGCGGATGATGAAAAAGACAAGTAACGCACCCATTACTGATCCAAGCCATGAATAAAGAAAACCGAGCCAAAAGCCAAATGCAACAGCATTCGCCAGTACAAATACAATAAGCGGTAATGCTGGAATCAACGCCTCTATCATCGGTAAACCAATACCAAGAAGTGGTCCGAACGCTTTATAACTCTCAACAATATGATCCATATTTTCTGGTGAAAAATACTCTTTGATTGTCTGAAAATCCATTCTACACTTTACCCCTTTACTCTAAATACTATCCCTACTGTATCATTGCTTATATGAAAGAGGAAATGGTAGATACGACATATGGAGATGTATTTATTAAAGTTTCCATATCTTTCATAAGAATTCCTTCATTATTTAGCTATGATAATCTATCAATATTCGACAGGACGTGTCATTCGTTTTGTTATTTAGATTGTTTTTTTGATTTTTTCGGTAAATGAAATTACAATGGTGATTTTCTAAATATAACAATTACAACTCGGTTTTTCTAATATATCGCCTTACCTACAAAGACTGATAAAGTGAAACTTTAATCAGTGGGGATTTTGTTGATCCCCCGCTTAACTTCTTTGCTTTCGCTGAATTTGGAGGCGGGGGTCTTACTGCCCACAAATAACAGGATAAACAAAAAAGAATGGGGATTCCCCCATCCTTTCACACTTCGCCTTCCTTCACAAAATACACACTCTCATAAGCGGGTCTTAATGTTGATTCCTCTTTTTTATCAACCTCTTTAAAACAAGGATTCCCTTGTTTTTTCCTACGATCTTCATATTCAGTACGTAATTTCGCTGTACGATTTTGTTGATTTTCAAAACTAGTTTTTGATATCTCTAATTTCACAGCAAAGCCATTTATAAATCTAATAATAAGATTTCCATCTTTTAATTCTTTATTACTTTCAATATAAAAATGAGACAACCAAGCACACTCTTTTCTAGAGTAAGAATAGGTAGGGAAAAAATAAAGTTGATCTGCTGGACTAATCGCAATCGGTGCTTTATGTGTAATATGAGTTAACTCTTTCGTTCCTTCTTTTCTGCCTAAGAAACTAGAGCCATGCTTGCGGCAACTTCTTTCTATAATATCTAGAGGTTTTTGAAATACGAAAAAAGAATCATTCATTTCAACGACTCGCGTAACAATTTTCTTTTCACTTAGAATAACAGGAAGTAAGGCCATCGTATTTTTCGTTACAACATAATTTTCGACATAGCGTTCCACTTTACTTTCCATACTCCATTATCTCCTTTTTTCCATTTATATTAGCAGCTGCATATATAATTTTAGCATCTATGAAAAGGAAATAGCTTACAAGTTCCGCTTTTTTACAATTTTTTATCATTTATCAAACATTTGTTAAATAAAAAAATCACGATATAGTAATGATTTAATTTTAGAGTTATAAAAACAGCATTTATACTACCTATAAATATTTATTATCCCTTCCTATTTTCACATCATGAAAACAATTAACTTTGCTATAATTAAAATGTAAATCCAATATATGGAGGGCCACTATGGAGGAAAAAGAGATCCAACCATCGATTCAAATGAAAAATAGTAGCGTCATTATCGTGAAAAACTCAGCTAGTATTATATTCGGTTTATTTTTCATTCTGCTATTCTTTGCTAAACCGTTTCGTAAATCAAAATGTCCAGAATGTAAAAAACGTGAGAAGAAAAAATCAGGACAAGAACAATAAAAGGCCTTCCTTTATGGAATGCCTTTTTACATTTGTAGTATCATTTTATTTATTCTTCTCCCTAAAAAAACAACTATATTTTCTCCCAAGGTTCTCTACATCTTTTTTGATTTGTAATATGATCCTTATATAAAACATGAGAAAGAGTATTTGTATTTGTTACCCGCTTTTAATTTTTATTAAACACTTCAAATTTGTACATCTTTATCCATCACTAACAATTCGTTAATTAGTTAACTTTGTAATATAAGTTTTGTATATAATATCATTCAAAAACACAATATATATAAGTAGCTATTTATAATTACATTGCTTTTTATCGAATTCCAAAAAGGAGCTGTATACTATGGACAAAGAAAATCTATTAAGCCAGCAGGTTAATAGCATCCCCTCAGATGCTCTGAATACCCCTAGTAAGGAACAAGAACAACTGTTAGAAACATCTTCTCAAAACGTACAAAATTCCAACAACAACACTAACAAAAAAGATGTTACTCAAGGTCTATCTGGAAAAGATTTCCCTATTTCAACAGAGAATACAAATTTATAGTTATTTACTATCATACGCAACAAATGCTCTTGCTGAACTAATTCTTCTACAGAAACTAATACGCATTCCCGGTGATTTTTCACCAGTTTTAACATAAAAAAAGAGATTTATATATAAAAACAGGCTCTGGAAAAACTTTCTCCACAACAAAAAAAGGATGGCATTAGCCATCCTTTTTTCCATCATCAACTATAAAATTATAGTTTGATTACGTTTTTAGCTTGAGGTCCACGGTTACCTTCTTCGATTTCGAAGCTAACTTTTTGACCTTCTTCTAGAGATTTGAAACCGTCAGTTTCGATTGCAGAGAAGTGTACGAATACGTCGTTTTCGCCTGGAACTTCGATGAAACCGAAGCCTTTTTCGTTGTTAAACCATTTTACTTGTCCTGTTACTGCCATAATTATTTCCTCCTAAGAAAATACAAATTTTAAATTTTTTAGTCTTCCTGTCTAAAAAAAGAATCCACACATTATCAAATACGAAACATAAACTAGTTCTCACATACTTTTTCTCGTTCGTTTCCAGCACTTGATAACATATGGATTGCTTAATTTAACTATTCAACTGACATCATCATAGCACATTAAAATAAAATGTACAATCTTTTTCGAAAATAGAATTTCTAATTTTTAGTATTTCTTATAAAATATACTTATCTCTATTCTAAATAAGGGGGAGTTTATGACCAATAAAATTTCTAGAAAAACATTAAAAAGAATTGAAGAGGATATTGAAAATAATAATCTTGGAAAAGCAAGAGATAGATTGCATGGCCTCATCTTTACATACCCAAATGAATTACATCTTCGAAAACAACTCGGAGATATTTATTATACATTACAATATCCAGAAATGGCTGGACGTTACTGGTATCTAGAGGAGCATAAAACAGACATTATGCATGAATCATGTTTATTATTTGAAAAATCAATGGGAAATAGTCCTCATCATATTGCACGTGCTTTAAAGTTTAAAGGCGATTCTAACCCTATAAAAGGTTTGTATAAAGATCAACCTTTATCTTCAGTGCAGAAGAAAGTAGCAGAGGAGTTAATTTATGAGTATAAAGAAACATGGCAAGATAAGCTAGTTCCTTTTGGCTGTCTAGCATTGCTTGCTTCCCTTCTCTTTTCTGCCGTTGTTGGTCTATTCACTATTTGGAATTGGATTTTTTAATTACAGGGGGAACTTTCACATGTCAAACTACGCTAAAGAAGAAAGGCTAACAGGGGGAAACGTCTCAAGCGTATATCGTTCTGAAAATACTGTTCGGCGAGAGTTAAAGCCAGGCAGTGAAAAGATTCATAAGCTATTGCAACATTTAGAAAACAAAGGATTTCATTATGCTCCAAAGTTTTTAGGTGTAGATGAAAAGGATAGAGAGATTTTATCCTTTATTGAAGGAGAAGCTGGCAATTATCCTTTAAAAGAATATATGCGATCTAATGATGTATTAAAAGAAATAGCAAAGATGCTCCGCCTTTACCATGATGCTGTAAGTGATTTTCCGTTATTAGATGATTGGAAACCGATGAATCATACTCCAAATAACATTGAGGTTTTATGTCACAATGATTTTGCCATATATAACATTATTTTTAATAATGAGAAGCCAGTAGGGATTATTGATTTCGATGTTGCTGCTCCTGGTCCAAGACTATGGGATATCGCTTATACACTTTATACTTGTGTGCCTTTAAGTAGAGTGTATTATACAGAATCCGGTGAAGCCGTTCATTATGACTCATCGCAACATGCAGATCGTATTAAAGAGAGAATGAATTTGTTCGTTCAGTCCTATGATAAAAATATGAATGAAGATTACTTAGGAATGGTGTTACTTCGATTAGAAGGATTATGTACATATATGAAACGAAAAGCGCAAGAAGGCGACTTGAATTTCCAAAGAATGATCGATGAAGGACATCTAGAGCATTATGAGAAAGATATAAAGTTTATTCGTAATCATAGGGCTGAGTGGAGTTGATTTAGTAATAAAGAAAAGGAAGTATCGTTTTTTGCCGACAACTCCATCTCTCTTTTCGAATCGTTTAGAAAATAACAAGGGGCACCTTTCAAAAAAGGTGCCCCTTCCTTTTATTTCGTAAACTGTGCTTCTTCTGTAGATCCTTTTAACGCTGTCGTTGATGAAGTTCCGCCTGTAATCACTTGTGCCACTTCATCAAAGTAACCTGTTCCTACTTCGCGTTGATGACGTGTTGCAGAGTAGCCGTGTTTTTCAGCTGCGAATTCTGCTTGTTGTAGTTCAGAGTATGCTGCCATGCCGCGCTCTTTATAGCCACGTGCTAGTTCAAACATACCGTAATTTAATGAATGGAATCCAGCAAGTGTTACGAATTGGAACTTGTAACCGTAAGATGCGATTTCCTTTTGGAAGCTTGCAATTGTTTTTTCATCTAGTTTTTGTTTCCAGTTGAATGAAGGTGAGCAGTTATATGCAAGTAGCTTCCCTGGATGCTCCTTATGAATTGCGTCCGCAAATCGTTTTGCATCTTCTAAATTTGGTTCTGAAGTTTCACACCAAACGAGGTCTGCGTACGGTGCATACGCTAAACCGCGCGCAATTGCTTGATCAAGACCTGCATTCGTACGGTAAAATCCTTCTGGTGTTCTTTCTCCTGTAATAAATGCTTTATCAACAGGATCGATATCGCTCGTAATTAAATCAGCTGCATCCGCATCTGTTCTTGCAACGATAATTGTCGGCACTCCCATTACATCTGCTGCAAGGCGTGCAGAAATTAAATTGCGTACTGCTGTTTGCGTTGGTAGTAGTACTTTTCCACCTAAATGGCCACATTTTTTCTCTGAAGATAATTGATCTTCAAAATGCACACCTGATGCACCTGCTTCAATCATACCTTTCATCAGTTCGAATACATTTAATTGCCCACCAAATCCAGCTTCTGCATCTGCTACAATCGGTACGAAATAGTCTGTATCATCGCTTCCTTCCATATGCTGAATTTGGTCCGCACGTTGAAGCGTTTGATTAATTCGTTTTACTACAGCAGGTACGCTGTTCGCTGGATATAAACTTTGGTCTGGATACATATGTCCAGAAAGGTTTGCATCAGCTGCTACTTGCCAACCACTTAAGTAAATCGCTTTTAACCCAGCTTTTACTTGTTGCATCGCTTGGTTTCCTGTTAATGCGCCAAGTGCGTTAATATAGTCTTCTGTATGAAGCGATGTCCAAAGCTTCTCAGCGCCGCGACGCGCTAACGTATGTTCAATATCAATTGACCCGCGCAGGCGAATTACATCTTCTGCCGAATATGGACGTGTGATCCCTTTCCAACGCTCATCTAATTCCCAGCTTTCTTGTAACTTCTCGATTCTTTCGTTTTTCATTTGTTCCATCCCCTTTTCATTTTTTATAAAATTTCATAACCCGGTAATGTTAAAAATGGTACGAATTCATCATTCCGAACGAGATTTGTAAACAACGTTGTCGCCTCTTGGAATCTTCCTTTCTTAAAGGCTTCCTTACCAATCTCTCTTTCTATTTTTGCTAATTCTTCTTCTTTTAACTCTTCCATTAATTCAAACGTAATATTACGACCATCATTTAGTTTTCCACCTTCATGACGAATCCATTGCCATACTTGTGCTCTTGAAATTTCAGCTGTTGCCGCATCTTCCATTAAGTTATAAATGGGTGCTGCTCCCCGTCCGCTTAACCAAGATGCAATATATTGAATACCTACGCTAATATTCATGCGAAGGCCCTCTTCTGTAATCGTTCCCACCGGTACCTCTAGTAAATCATTTTCTGTTACACATATTTCTTCACGTTTTCTAAAAATTTGATTTGGTGTTTTCATAATGTGATTAAACACTTCCATTGCAACTGGTACAAGTCCAGGGTGGGCGACCCAAGTCCCGTCATGACCGTCTAAAGCTTCGCGTTCCTTATCAGCACGCACTTTTTCAAAAGCTGCTTCATTTGCTTCTGGATTATTTTTAATCGGAATTTGTGCCGCCATTCCTCCAATTGCTGGTGCATTACGGCGGTGACATGTTTGAATTACTTTCAAAGAATACGAACGCATAAATGGCGCCGTCATCGTGACTTGTGCTCTATCTGGTAGTAAGAATTTATTATGATTACGGAAACTCTTTAAAAAGCTAAAAATATAATCCCATCTTCCGCAATTTAAGCCAGCAGAATGATCTTTTAGCTCATATAAAATTTCATCCATTTCAAACGAAGCGTGAATCGTTTCTAGTAACACAGTTGCTTTAATCGTTCCGTTTGGAATGCCGATATATTTTTGAGCAAATACGAATACATCATTCCATAATCTCGCTTCTAAATAACTTTCCATTTTCGGTAAGTAAAAGTATGGGCCGCTCCCTTTTGCTAAAAGAGCTTTCGCATTATGGAAAAAATACAAGCCGAAATCTACTAAACTACCCGACATATTTTTCCCATCAACTTGCATATGCTTTTCCTCTAAATGCCATCCTCTTGGACGTACAATGAGTACAGCTGTTTTCTCATTTAATCTATATTCTTTCCCTTTATCATTTTCATGTGAAATCGTTCCCTTTACTGCATCTCGTAAATTGATTTGACCTTCAACTGCGTTTTCCCAAGTTGGTGCATTCGAATCTTCAAAATCCGCCATAAAAAGATGCGCACCTGAATTTAAAGCGTTAATGACCATCTTTCTATCTACCGGTCCAGTAATCTCTACGCGGCGATCCTCTAAGTCTTTTGGCAGCTTGGCAATTGTCCAATCCGCTTCACGTATGTGTTTTGTTTCTTCTAGAAACTTCGGAAACTCCCCTGCATCAATTCTCTTTTGTTTTTCTACACGTTTTTGTAAAAGTTCTATGCGGCGCTCATTAAAATTCTCATGTAGTTCCTTCAAAAAACTAAGCACCTCAGGTGTCAATATTTCGTTGTACGCTGGTAACATTTCTCCAACGAGTGTAACCCGTGAAGTTTGCGTCGACATATTAGCATCCCCTTCTTAAACTGTTTTATAACAGATTTGTTTTCATGTTTTATATTATATAACAAATCTTCAGAAAAGGAAGTTTTTTTTGAAAATTCATTTCATTTTTTTCAAAACGCCATTCTTTCGCGCTTTATTTCATACAAAAAAAGACCGCTGTTATACAACAACGACCTTTTTGTATTATTTTTAAATTTCACTTTGACTAGTTAAACTTTATTACTGCCCTTGTTCCATATCATGCAATATTGCTCTATGTAAAAACTGTGCGTATTGTTCTCTCGTTACCTTCATAGACGGACCGAATTTACCTTCTCCGATTCCCATTGTAATACCATTTGTTTGTACTGCACTAATTGCATTCGTTGCCCATGAATTTGCTGAAACATCATTAAAGTTATGAGATCCCTTTGCCTGTAAGTCAAAAGCATTCGTAAGAACTTGTGCCATTTCCGCACGCGTTAACGTCGCCTTCGGTCTAAAGTTTCCATTCTCGTCTCCCTGGAAAATTCCCATTTCCGTTAAAGCCAATATCTCCTCGATAAAGCTTGTTGAATTTTCATCAATATCTCCATATGGGTTTTCATATTCATCTTGTTCTTCCATATCAAACACACGGTAAATTAAAGCTGCAACTTGCTCACGTGTTACATTATCCCCAAAACCGAATATTCCATCGCCATATCCCAAAATAATTTCTTGTTCCGCTAATTCATGAATTGCCTCATATGCCCAATGTCCTTTTGGTACATCTTTAAATACAATTGTATTTGTTTTTTGCAACGGTGCACTTTCCGCTTTTACACTGTTACTCTCTGCTGAGAATAACACCCCACCCATAATTGTTAATGCTGTAGCTGTTTTTAATAATTTTTTGCTCATCAAATTATCTCCCCAATATGTATATGTTTTTTTAAAAATATACAGAATAAATGGTATAGTGACAATATATTTTTCGACACATTTCGTGACGGTTTTGTGAATCATATTACATATCATGTCTTTTTCATCGGGTTGATTATAAAGCTTGTGTATAACCATAAAAATACATAAATGCGAATAATAATTCTTTTTTAAACAAACAAAAAAGCACAAATATTTCTATTTGTGCTTTCATATTTCACTCTACTTCCAATCCTCTTTCAAATGATAATTAATAATCGCATTATTAATAAACTGAGCATATTGTTCTCTAGGTACAGGGCGATTTAATTCATACATGCCATTCCCAGTTCCTCTCACAACATTATTAGATTGTAACGCACTAATTGCATCTTCTGCCCAGTGGCCTTTTGGAATATCTTTAAATGTATGTTTTTGTTTCGTTTCAAAATTAAATGCTCGTTTTAAAATGACAGCCATTTCCGCTCTAGAGATTGGTGCTTTCGGCCTAAAATCTCCATGGCCATCCCCTGTAAAAACACCACGTTTTGTTAACGCCAAAATTTCCTTTTTAAAAGTTGTTGTACTATCAGAAACATCTTTATATGGATTCGCTACTGGCCCTTCTTCTTTTATCTCAAGTGTTCTGTAAATAGTCCCAGCTACTTGTTCACTTGTTATAAGATCACCAACACCATACTTCCCGTTTCCATACCCTAATATAATTTTATGATATGCTAAATCCATAATAGCATCATATGCCCAAAATCCGTATGGAACATCTTCAAACACAATCATTTGTGGATACTCTTCCGCTTTTACAAGCGTCACATTCGTCCCTGCAAATATACCTCCTGCCATTGTCGCAATCATCATTACACCTAATATTTTTCTCTTCATTGTCCTCTCTCCCTATTTCATTCAAATAAAATGAACTTCATTGTTTCAGGAGTATTATTTTTTGGTGAATGTAAGATAAAATGCAAGTCTTCTAGAAGAAATATTTCCACTACCTTTCTGCTTTATGCCTCCTTCTTTCTTTTTCAAAAAGGAAGTTGTCACATCTAAGGTGTTATATACTAAAACATTCTACAATTTCTTTATAAACTCCTTTTCACTTTACAACTTCCCTTTATTGGCACCTAAAGGAGATAGGCTACTATATTCATGGTTTATATTTCAGGGGTAGCATTTTTCGCTGAATTTTGAGGTGGGGGTCTTACTGCCCAGCAAATAACGAGATAAAAAAATCATCCTTTTTTCTTAAAAGAGGATGATTTTTTTATCTTTATTAACACTCAAATATGCTACTACTTTTGAAGAGTAAATTGGGCAACTATTTGTTTTAGTTTTCCTGCTGCGTTATGCATATGTTCAATTGAAATCGAAATCTCTTGAACAGATTTTTCTTGCTGTTGAATAGACTCTTTTACCCTATCAGTTCGGTCAGATGATCTTTGGGAAATTTGAGCCATGTCTTCTGCAGAAGCCGAGATTTCCTCACTACTCGCTGCAATTTCATCTGTAGACATAGATACCGTTTGAATTTGCTCAGATACTTGTTGTACTTTTTCTGTAATTGTTCCAAATACTTTTTCTGTGTGCATTACTACTTGTGTACCTGCCTGTACCTCATTATCTACTTTCCCCATCATATGTACCGTATGGTTCGTTGTTCCCATAACTTGAGTAATAAGATTCTCAATTTGTTTTGCAGAATCACTAGATTGTTCTGCTAATTTCCGCACTTCATCTGCCACAATTGCAAATCCTCTACCACTTTCACCAGCACGTGCAGCCTCAATTGCGGCGTTTAATGCTAATAAGTTAATCTGAGAAGTAATACCTTGCATTACATCAATGATTTTAACAATTTCTTCTGATTGTTCTTTCATAGTCTCTACTTGTTTCACACCGCTATGTACCGAATTTTGGATTGTATCCATCTGTTGAATCATTTGTTTCATTAATTTGTTACCACTCTCTGCATCTAATGCTGATTGAGCAGATAATTCATTTACAGAGGATGATGTATTGACTATACTCTGCATTCCTTGTGTCAACTCTTCCATCGCACCCGCAGTTTGTTCCATTGCTTGCATTTGACTCTCTGCACCATTTGCAACTTCTTCAATATCCATAGTGATTTTCTTCGCTGCACTACTAGATACTTCTGATGCAGATACTACTCCGTCTGCATGTTGGAATAAAAGCTGAATATTATTCTCTACTTCTTGCATATTTGTTCTTAGCCCTGCAATCATCTCGTTAAAATTACTTACTAATACACCTAATTCATCTTTAGCAGTATAATCACCATGTACGGTTAAATCTCCTTCTTTCGCTCTTTCCATCATACGACTAACCGTTTGTAAAGGAGCAACTATAAGCTTGCTAATAATATAACTTACTATACATATAACGATTGTAGTAACTACTACAAGAATGATAAAAGTAATAACGGAACGATCAATCATTTTTTGAGAATCTTTAAATACTTGATCAGCTAAGTTTGAAACATACGATTCTAGATCCACTGCATAACCAGCTAACTCTATTCCCTTCGGTTTTAATTCCTTCTGAAATTCATTTACCATTTGCGGCTCGTTTGTTGCCTTCGCCTTTTCAAATAATTTCTTATATGTATCTTTATAACTTGGTAAAGATTTCTTCATCTTCTGAAACAGTTCATCCTCTTGCTTACTTAAATTAAAACCATCATCATATTCTTTTAATAAAGAATCATATTTTTTAAGATCCTTTTCAATATTATTAATTATTCCCTCTTTATTTGCCACTTCATTTTGTGATGCCGTAATTAACTCTAATAAGTTATATTCTAGTGAATTTTGTGTACGAAGCATTCCTTCTAATAAAATTGCAGAATATTGATAATCATCTACTACAACCTCTGTATCGTGCTTAATCTTATTAATAGAATGAATTGCTACACTACTCATAATTACCATACCTAAAACTGCTAATGAAATAAGCGATAATAATTTATATTTCACTTTTAAATTTTGTAAAAAATACATTTTTCCACCTTTATTCCTTTATATATAGATTTTTAGAATTTCATAGCTTATTATTTACAAAATCGCAATAAAAAGCAATGATAAATATTCCCAATATAAAACTTATATTTCTATAAAAAAAAGTAGCATAATAGCTACTCCTTTTTGCTTTGTTTCTCATATTGTTCAAACGTATGAATTCTTTCAAAAATTGGTGGGTGCGTGTATAAGAAAAATTTCACTAACGCAGGCGGATTTACTTGGCTTAAACTTGTTTTTGATAAATATTGAAAGGTTTTCACACCAGATTTCCCATCCTTCGTCATATTTAAAGCATATTGATCTGCCGCTCTTTCTTCTATACGTGAAACATAGTTTGTTGCTGGTTGCGCTGCAAAAGAGAGTATAGAAGAAATTAAGAAAAATAAAGGTAAAATGGAGAAACATGCCACTTTTGAAATTTGCAATGTATCTCCCCATTTGCGAATACACATATTTATAATACGACTAATTAAAAACATACCTATAAACGATAGCAATACATAACTTGCAACGCCAAAATATATATGTTTCATAACATAATGTCCCATTTCATGAGCCATGATAAATAAAATCTCTTTATCTTTTAACTGCTTAAGCGTTGTATCCCACATTACAATACGGGCGTTAGGGCCAATTCCTGTTACGTAAGCATTTAATGCATTCGTTTTTTCTGACATATTTACTTCATATACGTGTTTAGCAGGAATGTCCGCTTTGTCTGCTATCGCTAAAATTTTCGTTTCTAATTCTTTATTTTTCAGCGTCGAGAAGTCGTTATAAAGCGGATCAATAACGACAGGCTGTATGAATGTTAAAAAGATTGTAAATGGAACAGAGAGCGCCCATCCTGCGAGCCACCATCTCTTCGGAAATTTACGGATAAGCCATAATAGAACGGTCACTACAATTAACATAGTCGCATAACTTTCCCAAAAACCGATAACATGATCTTTTATCCAGCTTTGTGTACTTTGCGTTGAAATGCCGTAATCAACGGACACTTTCCGGCCAATCCATTGCATCGGTAAGGCAAGCACTGTTGTCAGTAATGATAAATAAAAGAAATAAATCGCAACTTGCAAAACACTTATTTTAGTCGTTTCCTTCGACCATTTCTCAAACTTTCTTGAAATACCTAGCACAAGTACAAATAATAAAATAATCCATTCAAGAGGCGTCGCTAAAAAGTATAGTAAATTTTTCACGCGCGAATAATCTTGGCTTAGCGTAAGCTCTCTCGCACTCATAAACGTTTCTGGATCTGCACTCGTTCCCTTATACATGTCCGGAATAAGTTCATGATTCCATCCAAATAAATACCAATATATAAGTAACGCAAATCCAACGTACAAAAAAAGCGACCAACCGATAACCTTCCTCACGCTATTCCCTCCTCTATGCTGCCTGTCTATTATTATTGTAAGTTCGTACACGCTAAATTAGAACAAGCTTATTATGTGAATTGCTCGAAATCCTTTTATTTACATAAAAAAACTCTTCTACACAAGAAGAGTTTTACCTATATCTTTAAACACTTTCTTTAGTTCATAATACGGAATAAGGATCGCACGTACCCTACTTGCTTTTTAGATAACATAAAAAGCCTCTTTAAGGAAGTACATCTATTAATAAATTAAAATCTTGTAAAGAGAAAGAACTATATTTCATAATACCTTGTACAGCTAAAAGTAAAACAAGACCGATCACACACATATAATTAACGCTTTCTTCATTCTTTTTTTCAGTAACCACTCCACCACTTATACATAAAATCCCTAGCAAATGAAGCGCTAAATACATGAAAAAGTAAGCTTCCTCCCAGCGCAAAATAACATTCACTGTCGTTATTAACACTAGACTAAGTAAAATCAAATAAAAAAACTTATTTGATGATATCGTTTCATTCATATAATTTTATACATTCCTTTCAAATTTCGAATTAATGATGTTTCAAAGCTATAAAGTAAATGATTATTTTCATACCATAAAACAAAAGAAAAGCCACCATTACTTTCTCGAATACTTTATGAACCCACACATACTTCTCTTCATTCTTTCTGAAGATGCGCTTCATCATTTCTTCTACAATTAGACCAAATATTAGTAAAACCCCGAACACAATAAGAAGAGAAATAATATTTTCTTTTAAATGAGTACTAGAAAATAAGTAATACTCTGGAAACACAATCGTATCTACTACAGGTTGAAGCCAATGACAAACGCTTTTATCACACATATCTGTAATAGACGTAGAATCTATAATGTCTTTTAATACTTTTTCAACCGTCTTCTTCATCTTATTTACTCCCGACTACATCTGAAAAGCTCTTTTCCTGCTCTGCATATATAACTGGTACTTCTTTACTCCAATATTTACGATTAACAAATAAAAAGATAAGTACTAAGTTTAATCCTGTTATAAAAATAAGAAGTCCAGGAAAGAATGTCGTATAATTTGAGAAATCGGCAAAACTCATAATTTTTTCTCTACTTATTAGAAAAGACGCACCTATTACAAATGCATTGTTTAACATATGTATTGCAATTGGCATGAGTAAACTTTTCGTACGAATATACACGATTGACAATACGATGCTGAATATGGCTGCACCGAGGAAATCAACATGTAACAACGCAAACAATATTGCTACAACGATGATTGCTATGCTCGTTCCCCATTTTATTGCAAAGCGTTGAAGTAAAAATCCGCGAAAAACAAACTCCCCGATAATTGGTGCGATGAATACGACCCTAATGACTTGATATACATATCCCCCAGTACTATCTATAATCGGTTCATGCAATGCATTCATAATAAAGTCCGGTGTAATCCATGCAAAACTATACATATACAAAATAAGATACCCGTAACTAAACATGCATAGCATAATCGTAATGTATAAAACTTGCACCAAGTTAAATGTTTCATTTTTATTAACAAACAATGAAAATGAAATGCGATGCTTTCTATACTCATAAAAAATCCATACGATCGGAAGGATATAGAATATAAGGATATTTATAAAAGAAGAATTTTGTATATGAAATATACTTGTTAGCAAATCGCCACTACTTCTCGCTATTAAAATTAATAGTGCAAATACAATCAAAAAATATCTAGCTCGCATCACTTGAAACGGATTCACACTCATCTCCTCCCCTATGTTACTTTTATCATATCATTTGATTCTTAATTTTTTGCGAAAGAAAACCTTAAAATTTCCTTAAAAATTCCATAAGTTACAAAATGATGATATGATATTCGAGAAAATTAGGAGGGATTTTTATGTACCAAGCAAATATTTTACTTGTTGATGATGAAACAGCAATTTTACAATTACTAACTACCATTCTTGAAAAAGAAGGCTTTTCTCATATTACAACTGCAACATCAGCTGAAATAGCTTTATCTCTAACTAAGCAAAACAATTACGATTTAATTATTTTAGATGTAATGCTTCCTGGACAATCTGGTTTTGATATTTGTCCAATCATTCGCCAACAAACAGATTGTCCAATTTTCTTCCTATCAGCAAAAGCATCTGATTTAGATAAAATATCCGGATTTTCATACGGTGCAGATGATTATATTACGAAGCCCTTTAATCCATTAGAAGTAGTAGCACGCATGAAAGCACAGCTTCGGAGACATATGAAACAAACCATACCACACGAACAAAAATCACACTCGATTTCATTTGGCAGATTTGAAATTGATCAGCACTCTGCAGAACTGACAGTGGATGGTCACATTGTCGAATGTTCCGCTCAACTCTTTCAACTACTACTCTTCTTTTGCGAGAATCCGAACTACGTATTTTCGAAAGAGGAAATATACGAAAAAGTTTGGGGAGCACCTGCCTATAATGGCGATGACAACACTGTTATGGTCCACATTCGAAAACTACGTGAAAAAATTGAACATGATCCAAGTAAACCAGAATATATAAAAACCGTTCGCGGGCTTGGTTATAAGTTCGTTACAAAGTAGGGTGACGATATGAATTTTAATAAACGACTTATTATTCAATTTATCATGCAACACGTTTTTGTTTTAGTTACATTACTTATCGCTGTAGTTGCTGCTTTTACTTATTTAATTTTTCTTCTTACTAGTACTTTATACGAACTTAACATTCCAGATTCTGATAGTTTTACAATTTCAAGATACATCTCTTCAGAAGATGGGCATATTTCGTTACAATCTGAAGTGCAAGATTTAATAAAGGAGAAAAATGATTGGCTCCAAGTTGTAGATGAAAACGGAAAGATCCTCTACCACTTTAATACACCAAATGATGTTCCGGATGCTTATACGAAGACATCTTTAGTCGCATATATACAACATCATATCGAAAGCAATTATAAATTTACATATTGGGAAATTGAATTAGAAGAAAAGAAAGCACTTGTTATTTATGGTGGTCTGTTAAAAAGCAATGCGTTACTGACAGCAATTCAAAAGGAGCATTCCTCTTTAACGATGGATTCGTTCGCATTAACAGACCAAGAAAAACAGTTACTGTCTAAAGAAAAAGCAGCACTTCAAATATTTAATCAAAATGGCGAAGAGGTTTTTGCCTATCCAGCTGGAAAGAAAAAAACATTTTCAGCGATACAAATTGCCCTTAATGAAAAAGAGCCGTGGAATCATAAAGAAAACACGTCTAGCTTTTACGATGCAAATAGTGGCAACCTTCTCGTTGTAACTGCAAAAAATGAGCACTACTATCCAGGTGACGAAATTGAAGATGTATTTACTAAGAAGTTTCTCATCGGATGCGGATTAATCCTTCTTATCGTATTTGTTTATTTAGTCATTCTTTCTATTTGGTACGGTAATAAATTCGGGAAACCGTTATTACATGCGATGCGCTGGCTTAAAAATATCGCTGGTGGAAAGTATGAAGAACCTATTAGTAAAAAAGGAAAACCCGTCAGGTTCCGGCGATCTGGTAAAGAAAAATGGTCATTCCGTTTGTTTAGAGATGTAACAAGTTCACTAGAACACCTTTCTATTACACTCAAAAAAAATGATGCGATGAGGCAAGTCCTCCAGCAAACACGAGAAGAATGGATTACCGGTCTAACACACGACTTAAAAACACCACTTAGCTCTATATATGGCTACGCATTATTACTCGAATCGAATCAATATAACTGGACTGATCGTGATATTCAGCAATTTGGTAGTGTTATGAAAGAGAAATCTCAATATATGACGACATTAATTGATGATTTAAGCTTAACGTATCAATTAAAAAATAACAGCCTTCCTGCCCAACACGTAAACGTTGAAATCAATCAGTTCGTTCAAAAAGTGTTATTGCAATTTATTAACAATCCAACACTCCAAAATCAAAATATTGAATTCGTACCGAGCTCAAATAAAATTCAATATTTCATTGAAGAAAAATGGTTCCAGCGTATTATCGAAAACTTACTCGTAAATGCTGTAAAACATAATAACGAAACAACTACTGTCATCGTAAAATTATCACAAAACGCTAATTCCTTTACACTCTCCATTTCAGATGACGGAAAAGGAATGGATGAAAAAACGAAAGAACTTCTATTTGAACGATATTACCGCGGAACAAACACAGAAGAAAGCAACATCGGAACTGGACTTGGCCTAGCCATTACAAAACAGCTCGTTCATGCTCATAACGGAACAATTTCCGTTGATAGTACACTCGGAAAAGGAACGACGATTATTCTTGTATTTCCGTTTCGTTCGTAGGAAAGACGCTATGTGGCGTCTTTTTTCTTTTCTAGGATGATTTTACTGTAATTGAAATTATGTGGATCGTTTTTTTTGAGGTGTTTTAGAGGTATATGAAATTATATCGGCGATTTTTTGAATATATCAGCGCAACTCGAATTATATCAGCGATTTTCTAGATATATCGACTTACCGACAAAAACCGACAATACTAACCTGCTTCCCTACTATACAAAGTAAAAATAAAACTATTAACAAATACATTTCTAAACTGTTATACTATAAATAGAAGTATAAACTAACTAAGTTTTGCATAAAATGAAGTAGACGAGGTGCTTCCAACACCCCGTCACTGCAACTAATTACCGCAAGGTGGAAGGTTGCAACTAAAGCTTATTTGCGCTTAGAAGACTTCCCACGCTTCGCAGGCAGACGGGTGGTCTTCTTTTTGCGCTTTTTTGCCGTTAATTTCTTAAATCCAAAAACTATACCTTCTCTAGCTATAGTTTTTGTAATTTCCAACAAAATTTGCAAAAGAAATTCCATACGATTACACCTCCTTTCTTCACAAAATGAAGAAAGGGCATAACCTTCCACCCGCAATATTTAATTGCTATTTTATTTTACCATTTTCATATGTATTACAGATAAAACAATACAAATTTAACAATCCACTTATAAAAAAAGCGAACCATCTCCCAATGATTCGCTCTTACCCTATTATTTTTTCTTCACCGGTATCCAAAGCTCTACTTGTGCAAACTCACTCTTATCTTCGTGGCAACGCTCATCGTACAGTTCAAACTCTGTAACTCCGCAATGTTCATACCCTGAATGCGGGAACCATTCTGAGAATACTGCATTCCAAGTTTGGTGGATAGACGATACCATTTCTTCATGAGGAACTTTCGGCGTTGTAAATACTGCATATGTTGCTGCCGGGAAAGTACGCTTTGCAATTTCATTTGGTACATTTTCAAAGTCTGTAACTTCCATTCCGATAATATAAGTGAAGTCTCCTGTTTCTAAATTAAAATCAGTACATAATCCAAGCTCTACCCATTGGCTCGTATCTTTACGATTCGGAATCGTCGTTCCAAGATCTTTTTGTAAATATTCTTGCCAAAATGCTGGAATGTCTTGATGGTTTTTCCCTTCTTTACTTGTCGTCTTCAGTTCATAACCCGCCACTAAAAATTCTGGTTTATTTACAATACGATATTCCATTTGTATGCCTCCTAAATACGGATTTAATTTTCTTTGCTTTACATTTACTCTGTAATACATCGGTGTTTCGATTTCTTGTTTTCGATATTCACTCGGTGTCATTTGAAATAATTTTTTAAAGGCTCTCGTGAACGTTTCGTGAGATTGAAAGCCATGTTCAAACGCGATATCAATAACTTTTTCATCCGTATGAGAAAGTTGATAAGCTGCCCGGGCTAACCTCCTCTTTCGAACATACTCCATTACCGTATCACCTACTAACGCCTGAAATACACGATGAAAATGAGACTCAGAAAAACCTGCAACCCGCGCTAAATTACGCAGCGTTTGTTTTTCCATTACATCTTCCTCAATATAATCAATTGACCTTTGAATTTGTGTTTCATAGCTTTCCATCTCTGTTCACCCGCCTTATATGTATTATGATAAAAGAGAACGCAATCCAATTCTTGACGTTTTTTACTATAATTCCATAAAAAATTGTAACTTTTTTATATGTATTTCGTTGTTATGTATGAAGGGAGGGAAATGTAGTGAAACGTAAACAATCATTAGAAGAAATTTACTCAGAGCATATGCAAGATTTATTTCGCTATCTTCTCTCCCTAACCGGAGATTCCCACTATGCGGAAGATCTCATGCAAGAAACATTTTACCGAATGCTCGTCCATATTGACTATTATAAAGGAGAAGAAATTAGAGAGGTTCCTTCGCTTGCACTTGAAGCAACGATCCCAAATAGCCGTGTTATGGGAGGCGGAACAAGTGTAGAAGCTTTTTTCCGTACGAATAGCCAATTTGATTTAGTACGAACCGTCGGTAAAAAAGAAATGCCCCTCGGTACAATAGAAACAAAAAGCTTCTTATCATCTGTAGATGTTACGAAGCGAACTTGGATGAATCCGTTCTATCAACCAAAACTCTTCTTTGTTCATCCAAAAACAGAGCAGGGTGATTATTTAAAGGATTCATCAAAAAAAGTATGGGATACACTTGCAAAAGTACATGATGGAACCGTTGCAGAAGTAGCAATTTCTTTTGATAAAGCTTACACTTTAAAAGAATTAGAACCGCTTTTATATAGCACATTCGAGGCACAAGAACTCCCTCCAACTCCTTTATGGTACGCTTTAGATACAGGACAAGAAAGAAAAAATGTAGATGACTATATCCTACATGGCGGAGAAGCTATAGGGTTTCCAGAACATGTAAGATTCCTCGATAATGAAACTGACGGGCAGAAAACGCAAGAAGACAAAATAACCGAAATGATGCGCGTCCTTTCTATCCATAAAAAAACGGTAAGCAAAATAGCAGCGCTTTCTGAGAAAGAACTAAACTTAGATAAACGTTATGAATATGTAAAAGAGAATGGCGTAAAAGTATACGGCATTGTCATTACTGGCCCGTCGAAAGAGTTATTAAAATTACAAAACTCCCCGCACGTACGTTATGCGACTCTTGGAGATATTGAGATTTGGAATTGGTTTGATCATTAATAAAAAAGAAGTAGCGCTCTAAAAACGATGCGCTACTTCTTTTTTAATTCGAAATCACTTTCACATACATCCCTCTCACCGCTTTTTCATAAGCAATATCACTCATCTGTCTTATGTTTTCTGACACAACAGATGACTGAACGATTTTCCCTTCACGAAGTAACGGCGGATCAATAAGACGGACTTTATTTTTCTGATACAAATCGTAATCGTCTCTATCTTCTTTTACTTTTACATTGGGATGAACTTTTCTTAATAAAGCATGGACTTCTGAATCATTACATTGCTGCAATTTCGAAATAAGCTCAGCATCTTCAAGAAGGAAATCATCTGCATGAATAACCTTTTTATGAAGAGCTAACTTTAACGTTTTCACTAACATATCATTTCCGTAAATATTCATTGGTTTCATAAAGAAATCGATTACTTCTTTGTAATACGTTTCTGTAAACCACTCTGCCATTTCGATACTTTGAAGGACCATTTTCCCCTCTACTGCGATAATATCCTCTAAAAATCTATGAACCTCTTCTAAAGAAATATATCCGTATGTATACATATCTCGTAACGTATAATCCACTCGATCTGCACATAATTCGGGCGCTGACCTTTCCAGTAACGTCCACTTCGAATCATCTAACAAAATATCTTCATAGTTATAACCATACTTCGCAAGGATCGCTGGAATTTCTGAGTTTTTCACAACAGAACTAAATATCTCTTCATGGTAACTTTCATCTTCATTATCAAAAACGTAATCAATCACGTGGGAAAAAGCAGTATGTGATACGTCATGCAGTAAACTAGCGATCTGTTCTTTTACTGAACCACCTAGTTTTTTAACTAACAACATAACACCAACTGAATGATCAAAGCGCGTTACATTCCATTTCTCGTTCATTAAGTAACTTGCGCCATTTTGATGAATGCCTTTTAGCCTTTGCATAGACTTACTTGAAATTAATTCTTCTACTACTTGATCCACTTCAAATTCTCCGTATAGTACATCTGATATGATCACTTACAATCCCCCCTTTATTTTAATCGAGTCTTATAATCTTATCTCTTTTATGAAATTAGCACCAACATAAATATTTATTGTTATTTGTTTTTATTGAAAAAATAGAGAGCCATCAGCTCTCTATTTCATAACCCCTATTCAAATGTAACTTCTACCTGCACAATCTCCGACCTACTTCCAAGTCTAAGCGGTGGTCCCCAAAATCCAAATCCAGAAGAAACAATTGCGTGGAACGCGCCTTTTTGTGCGTATCCCCAGTCTAGCTCGTACATTCTTCTCGTTACAATATGATTGGGCGCCATTTGTCCGCGGTGCGTATGACCGGATAATAATAAGTCTACACCAGCATCCGCTGCCTGTTTCAACTCAAATGGCTGATGATCCATTGCGATAACTGGCATGGATTTATCCACTGTACTCATTAATTGTTCAAAGCTTTGGCGATCTCGCTCTGTTTTATCTCTTCTTCCAACGAGATAAAAGTCATCTTCAATTGTAAGCACTTCATCTAAAAGAATACGAATATCAATCTTATCCATCTCTTGTAAAAACTCTGGAACTGCTCTGCCGTAGTATTCATGGTTTCCTAAAACGCCATATACGCCTAATGGAGCTTTCATTTGTTTCATAATCGATCCCATATTCTTTTGAATGAACACACCTGGATGATCATCGATAATATCACCTGGCAGTAAAATAATATCAGGTTCCATCTCATTTACATGACGAACAAGTCTTTTTAAATGCGAAACGCCAGACAGTTTACCGAAATGCATATCAGAAGCCATCGCAATGCGTAAACTTTTACGCCCCTCTACCTTTTTCGGTATGTGCACTTCGTACTTTCTTACTACCGGACTATACGCATTAAATACTCCGTACGCAAAGATAAAGATAAATGCAGCTATCACAGCCGCCCCTGTCCAAATAATTGCTGCTTCTTTCTCTACTGAAAACTGTAAAAGAAAGACCATAATATCAGCTAATGGCAACAACATAAGCGCGTATTGGATGACCGCAAACCAAATCGAACCTATCGTTCGCAGAAATGGCAAAAACTTAAACACTTGCACGAGAATGTACGCATATGAAATAAATGCGACTATGAAAGCATAATATCCCCAAGATTCCCAGCCAAATACCGCATGAAGCCAAACCCATCCGTTCCAGCCGATGTAAAACATAAGTAGTGTGTATATAATTAATATGGTAAATATATTGAGATAACGAAGATTCTTCACAGCCAGCCTCCTTATTGATTTCTTCTATTATAACTTGTTATGCACTTATAACGTAAATATTAAGCGCTTCAATCTTCAGAATAAGAACATTGATAAACATATTGTCTTAAAATTTTTAAGAACGGCTGTAATGGACATTTTTGAGTCTTAAGTGTTGGATGAAATTCTATTATCTTTATCTTTCAAAACTCATCTATGCAATTATGCATAACCATCCATTACGTTTTATTTTCATGTTACGATATAAATGTAATACGACATATATCGACAAAGATAAAAGGAAGTGATTGTATGAAACGTTCTAAAACATACTTAAAATGTTTAGCATTATCCGCTGTTTTTGCTAGTAGCGCTTTAACTCTTTCAACACCTGCTGCTTACGCTCAAACGACGTCACAAGTTGTAACAGATATCGGACAAAACGCAAAAACACATACGAGCTATAATACATTTAATAATGATCAAGCTGATAATATGACAATGTCTTTAAAGGTAACTTTTATCGATGACCCAAGCGCTGATAAACAGATTGCCGTTATTAATACAACTGGTAGTTTTTTAAAAGCAAATCCTACTATAAGTGATGCACCTATTGATAACTACCCAATCCTTGGCGCTAGTGCAACATTACGTTATCCTTCACAATATGATGTTGCATTTAACCTTCAAGATAACAGCGCTCGTTTCTTTAACGTAGCACCTACAAATGCTGTAGAAGAAACGACTGTAACATCTAGCGTATCTTATCAACTTGGTGGCTCTGTTAAAGCTTCTGTAACGCCTAATGGCCCTAGCGGTGAAGCTGGTGCAACTGGTCAAGTCACTTGGTCTGACTCTGTAAGCTATAAACAAACTAGTTATAAAACAAATTTAATTGACCAAACAAACAAAAACGTAAAGTGGAACGTATTCTTTAACGGATATAACAATCAAAACTGGGGTATTTATACACGTGACTCCTATCATTCTTTATATGGAAACCAACTTTTCATGTACTCTCGCACATACCTATATGAATCTGATGCAAAAGGTAATTTAATACCGATGGATCAACTTCCAGCATTAACAAATAGTGGTTTCTCTCCTGGTATGATTGCTGTTGTTATCTCTGAAAAAAATACAGATCAATCTAACTTACAGGTCGCTTATACAAAACACGCCGATGACTACCAACTTCGTCCAGGCTACACATTCGGAACTGCAAACTGGGTTGGAAACAACGTAAAAGACGTTGATCAAAAAACATTTAATAAATTGTTCACACTAGATTGGAAGAATAAAAAATTGGTAGAAAAAAAATAAGTAAAAAAACGAAGGGACTATTTAGACTCTTCGTTTTTTACTTATTCATAATAAGATCCCGCGAGTAATACCGTCGCTATGAAATTCCATGATATATTTTTAGGCATCTCTTCACCTTTATTTTGAAAAGCATCCATTAAAATATCAATGCTTTCATCACTTATAATCAATTTATCCCCTTTTATTTCCTCTTTATAAAAAGACATATTTTCTCTCCTTTACTCTCTTATACATATCCCTTGAAGACTCTCTTTTTCTTTCTATCACACTAAACCACGTACCACTTCTTCTAATAATAAATCCAACCATTCATCCAATTTGTTTCAAAACACACTAATACATTCAGCCTTCTTTCCATAGTACTATTTCAAGATCATACTCATTCTTTAGAAAAGTAAAGCCACTTCTCATAGATGCATCTACTACAATAAGGCTAGAATAAATTAATGATCTTTGAGCATCATCATATCCAATGAAATGTAATACTTCTTTTGTATATAACATGAAATCTTCTAATTCTAATTGCACACCAAAGTCCCAATTTTCATGTGCATACCATAGAATAATCTTCTTAGACAATAAACTAGTTAATTCACGTTCAAATTCTTTTATTTCATTGATAACTTGTTCAGCATTTAATTTACTCATAACTTTGATAGGATTCGGTGTTTCATCAATTAAAAAGTTTACTAATGAAGCAATTTTCTTCCCGCTAATAATCTCAAATTCTTTTATAGACGGACATAACATCAAAAACTTTTCTCTAGTAGCCTTTTCCTCGACCTTTTCTCTTAACATTGCAATTTTCTTTAAACGTTCATTCACATTTATCACCTCATACATTCAGTAAATTAACATAATAAAGCGTATCATCCGTTTGAAAATACATAACCGATCCACGGCTATAATAATTAACAAATTGAATCGGCTCTCCAAAATGTTCATAGTATTTTTTCTGAATGTCACTTAATTTATTTTTCTGAAAAAAATTCATTTATGCTCTACAACCCTCTTTCTACTATACTATCTTGTTATTAAAGATAGATTTCTTCTTTCCAACTACTGGATTTAGAATTGACTACTATTAAATTTTCACTTTCCCATTTTAATGTCCCTAAGAATCTAGAATATACCATTTCGTTACCTACCTCTTCCACCAATAGTTGATCTCGAATCTTTAATCCCTTTTCATCATACACTTCACATCGTAGCTGGAAACCTTTAACACGATGAATTCCTTTTAATATCGCTATCTTCTTACGGCTTGGACTTTTCTTAGGTGTCTTTCCAACTAAAAATATTCCTTCATAGTTTTGCTTCACAATTTCATCTAAAGATTCCTCTATATACCCTTTAACAACAGATGATGAAAGAGTAGAGTTTTCTTCAAGTCCAGGGACAATATATTGACGTACTAATTTGCAAAACTCTTTGTATTTCTCTTCAACTGAATTTAATGCTAAAAAGTCCATAAAATCATATGGAACATATATACGAATTTCACCCAAAGCTCTATTCACTTCATATGAAATATCAGTGTTTTCGTTAGCTAAACAAAAGACAGTTACTTTTTCAATCTCTCTTAATCCCATCTCAAACTCGCTAACTTTCTTTGAGAAAATTAGCTCAAAAATTCTAATTTCATGTACAAGCAAATAATGTTTTTTAGGACGGTTTTTTTTCCAATCGTAAAACTTTACTTCAAGCAATATAATTCACTCCTTTAAATTTATCACCATGCATCGGGGACCTATGATACCTTTTATTAATTTATTAAACTGTACTCCTTTTTCATTTTACCTTATCTATATTTTTCATATGCTCTACTCACAATGCATGCGGTGACATAACAGCCATAAATACATCACTTCTCTCACCTGGTGCGATATACACTCCTTCTGCATCTAAATACTCAATGGAAAAGGCCGCTAGCTCATACGCAGTTTCTTGATCACATTCAAAAAGCGAATTTATAAAAATTTCATTATCTGTAATATTTTGCAAATCTTTCAAACGATTAGACTTTATTCTTGCATAATCAGCCACATTCTCATTAGCCCAAGACCACATCCAACTGTTACTCTTTCCAGACCAAGAACCTATAAAAACAACACTAAATTCAAGTAATACTTGACCATTTTTTTAAAACTGTAATATACATTGATCTTGATCATACCAATACTCATCAAAGTTATAGATATTATAATCTGAAATGAATTTTTGCTGTTTACTCTCTAACTTGTCATAACACATAACAAGATACTTCTCGAATTGTTCATCCGTCATTGCCAATTATCACACGCTCCCTTCATTCAAGATCTCCACTACAAACAATATATCTTATATCTTACTCTCTCAAAACCTATATAAAGTGAAACTTTAATTAGCCCTTACCAATCGGGCTTTTACCGGTAGCCCCCCGCCCACACATCATATACGTTTCTACCACTAAGATATATTAATATATACAAAGAAAGAAGAACTTATATAAGCCCTTCTTTCCATAAATAGTTTCTTTACTCCATCTAATTTATTTTATCACGATAATTAAATTCACTATTACACAAATGCACCCCAACCATCTGTATATCCACTAAACTCTTCACCAAGTTTATTCAATTCCTTTTGCATCTCTACGATATCCTCATAAATTAAGAACATTTCTTTAGAACAAGTACATGTCCAATCTTCAAATTCTTCATTATAATCTAATTCACAATTTAAGCCCAATGCTTGTAATCTAACAAGTACTTTTTCTCCATTGTCTTGATCAGGAATTGCAATAAAGAAATCTACTATATGTTTTTTATTAAAATCTATACCTTGCTTGTATAACATATTTAATACTTGTCCATCTTCATCTTTTGGGAATTTCATTATAATACCCTCCTGTATACCATTAAAACTCTTATTTTTATGCGAATAATGCCTCTTATCCATAAAGCTACCAAATTCTATCCCTTTACAGACACTAAAATCATCATCTACAACATTACTTTCTGCAAAAGAGAACTACTTTAATCTACACAATGTTTCTATAAAACTTATTGTAGGTACATCCCCACAACTAAAAATATTTAGGACCTCTAAATATTAAATAGCAGAAAAATCTTCAATTAGACCTTGCAGTAGCTTTAATTTTAATTCTTTTTTGTTCATATAATTCCTTCCCGTTCTCTATTTTGATTTATCCCACGAGGATTAGATACATGTCCTATCCTATATAAAGAAAAAAGAGCCTATATTCGCTCTTCCTTCATACAAACATTTAACAAATGCATCTTTCTAACCACTAACTTTTCTGGTGATATATTAATAGCCTCTAAAAGCAAACTGAATATACATGTATGTACCAACACCATAAACAACAAAAGCAACTATAGTAATTAGCCAATTTTCACGAGTTTTTTGTACATACTTCGAGCATGCCCAAAAAAGAAGTAAAATAATTAATTGAATTGCAGTCACTTTTGAAACAGCAATTATAGTAGTTTCTGTAACAAATACTATCCACATTCCCATTAAAATACGTGTGACTTGAATAATTAACAAGATCTTATTATTAGTAATACTTTCTTTAATATCAAACAGATAATTTTCTTGAAAAAAAACGACCAATGTTAATATAAGACTTAAACTCAAAACTATAATAAACTCTAAAAATTCTAGAAACTCTATCCACATCAACAATTCCTTCTTTCTTTTCCTATAGCATAAGGTTCATTGTAAATTTTTAATGCAGCTATTCTATTTTCACTAGAAAGATTCAACAATCGTTTTGCATTCACATCATACTAATATGTAACATTGCCATGCATCTTAAACTACCATTAATTTGTTATCAACATTATACCGATACGTAACAAGAATCCTTTGCTCCATATTTTTTTAATTGCGTTGATATTCCTTCAGCATACACCATATTTTTGGGGATAGATTCAAAATACATAGAATTTAAGATAGTATCATGGTTATGCGCCAAACGCCCTAATGCCTTCACTCTTTTTTAGGTGAAGTTAGTTCAAAAATAATTCTATCCTGGATTTTTTTTTGAAAAAAACTCCTAACTATGAGTTCTTCATATTCTTTATCCATGTATCTTTTATCCTCCTATATTCTTAAAGTCACCTTTTCTGAAAAATATAAGTGGTGTGACATATATCTATTAATTAACTTTGGACATCTCCAGTATCTCCTTGCGCTAAAAAAATCATTTAATTACATCTTATTATTTTCATGTTGCACAAATATCAAAATTATTACTAGCAATTGTTAAAAGCGCACCATCATATTGGATAAATGCACACGCCGATGATGGAACTAATTCGATTTGTGGTACAACACATTCTCCCATTAAACACTTCATCAATTTACTTTGATTTATTTCCTCTAGTTTAATACCAACGCTATTTCCTAAACTGATAATAGCAAAAGTATTTTCTATACTTACACCATAAAAATACTTGATTATATATGATACTTCTGTCCTTGGTATAGAATCAAAAATAAAGAAAATATTCCTTCTTCCCGAATCAAAAACTGTGTAGGAAATGTTTTTAGACTCTAGTTCTTCTTTCACATTTTTTTCCTCAGATTTATCTACATGTACAATAAACTGATTAATCCTCTCTTGAACAAGTAAACTTAAATTATCAACATTACGATTATAATCATCAAATAAATCTGTTTCATAAATATCAGTTACATTACTAACACGGTATATATTTGCATCTTCAATACGTTGAACCTTTTCAAATGTAAACTCCATATAATACACCTTCTTTTCTCTCAAAGTTATATTTATCCTTATTCCATCCTACTATTCTCATTTAATAATATTAAGTTTATCTATTCCTATTTGTTTTTATAAATCAATAATAATCTAATTACTCTAACAGAGAACCCGTTTTTCACCTTATAATACGCTACTTGTAGAGTATGCATACCGTTCCCTTTTCCATATCTGTTTCGTATAACGGATTAATTTTGTCTCCATTTAAATCCCTAGCTTCTTTAAAGTAATTTCTAAATTTATCATCAATATTTATATCGTTACTTAATAACAACATCAAACTGGAATCCCAACAAACAATTTCAAGTTTTGCTTGAGGGTGCTGAATATTTGGACTTGGTACCCAGAGCCCTTCGTTTCCATTTGCATAGGGCTCTACAAGCAAATTATTAATATCAATGTTTATAGACTTATCAAACGCAGATAGTACGCCCCAAATAAATTGAGGATTATATTTCTTTACGAGATTTGAAATATCTTCACCTGCTATCCAAACTATTGGATGCGACATTTTAGGATAATCTCGGATAAGTTTCTCTTCCTGATATGTGACAATCTCCATGTCTGTTATAAGCCAATTATACTCTTTTTCCCTACCTTGAAATGAGTCAAAAACGAAACTAAAACTGTATGTTTAGATCCATGTAAAATGAAGTTCATCCAATCCCTCCAATTAGTAACAATCGATAAGTTAGCCTTCTTGAACTTATTATGTGTAGATAATTAAACAAATACCAATGAATACTGTTACTATACACAATATAATAGTTGTTGCAGTATCTAGCAAAATGCTTACGGCTAGGAAAATTATTGATTTAAGAGCAAAAGAAGGCCCTTTTTCTTTCCATTGCCGATAGATTTGTATCATTGCATAAATTAATGCAATCATACCCCCTATAATCAGAATAATCCCTATTATTTTCCCCATGTTTCCCCTCCTTTTAAAGATTCGAATCAATAAATATACTATATAATCATACGCCCTCAAAATATATCCTTATATTTTTGGAGTTATTTTACACATACAAAACTCTCTAATCATAGCTACACTCGTATTAAGCGCATTGTTAAAAGTTATATAATCTTTCATTCTGTAATTAACGGAACTTTCCATCAGATGTACGATTTCCATTCGCATCATACGTTAACGATTCGTTTCCGAATTTGACAAGCTGATTTCCTTCATTGAATGTTGCCGCTATAGACTTTGTTTCTTTTCCATTCTCTACAACTTTCACACTCGTACGATTTCCAAATCCATCATATGTGTAAGATTTAGTTGTTCCGTTTGGTAATGCTTCATTTAATAATTGGTTAATCGGGTCATATACAAAGTTTGTCTCTGTTACTTTTCCGCCCGCACCTTCATGTTTAATCTTCGTACGGTTACCTGCTTGGTCATATTCATATCGTTCAGATAGAAGATTACCACTCGATGTACCTACTACTAAATCTTTAATTTTGTTCGCATGGTCATAGTTAAACGTCGAACCTGAACCATTTCCGGCTGTATACGTACGAACATTTCCTTGATCGTCATAATCAAATCGATACGTTTGCGAACCATCTGTCACACGAATGTTTTGATTTAAATTGAAGTTTAAAAATAAATACATCTATCATAAAAAAGAAAAGACGATTTCTTATCTCATTAATGCTTGTAGTATCCCCACCCCATTTAACGATTGATAAAATAAGACAAGGGCCTTTTTGGAATCATCGGTTAAACTTGCAATTTAGTTGAAGAAGGAACGTAACTGATGATGCGGAAAAACGTAGTATATAGAAGACTAGGTAAGGAGTTTGTCATATGATTGATAACAGAATTTCGAAAGATTATGATCATGAAATAGATGATTCTTTAAAAGAAATTACAGATACAACCATCTTAATTAATTTTCAAAAAGCGATTGTAAGTTTATATCCTCATCTAATACCAATTCATGCTTTTGCCTATGACGCATGGGATGATATTGTAATGCCATTGTTTTATGAAATGGTATATAAAACCTTTGCTTTTAAATACGGGATAGATATTAACTTTAAAGAAACTCATACCTATATGTTTTCACTTAATAGTTATAAAGGGATACATCACATCAAATGTGTTCCAAAGTGCACAACATTTAAGATTTATATTAACGAAGAATGGATTGAAATGGATAATAAAAGTTTGAAAGAAAATGTATTTGTATTTAAGTCATTTGGGGATGGATTGCATTTTTCTAACTGGTGGAATTGAAATTGAAGATGCTTATCGTGTAGGATTTGACCTTGTTGAGGTTGATATTGTTTCTACCATAACAGGTCTTCCATCTAAAACAAGTATTTTTATTGATAAAGAGCATGTAGACTTTGTGTTTGTCGCAGAAACATATGATACAAATATCCAAAATTAAAAATTTTATGTAAGAACGTAGGAAGAATATCTTCATTACTACTCGTATCAAATAGTTGTTTGAACACGCTCCGCTATTATATATACAAACTTCCGACTACATTTCATATGAGAAAAAGTTATTACGATAAACAAAGAAAAGGTCTCCTAAAATATCTTTTAGGAGACCTTTTCTTCATTACACTTGCATCGCTTTCTCTCTCAATGCTCTTCTTAACAACTTACCAGTCGTATTCTTCGGTAATTCTATTAAAAACTCAATGCTTTTCGGCACTTTATATTTCGCTAAATGTAACGTACAGTAATGCATTAGTTCTTCTTCTGTTACGTTTGCTTGCTTCAAAACGACGTACGCTCGCACAGCTTCTCCTAAGTTTTCATCAGGAACACCGATTACGACAACTTCCGCTACTGATTCGTGCGTATATAATACTTCTTCTACTTCACGAGGGTATACGTTATAACCGCCAACTAAGACGATATCTTTTTTACGATCAACGATATAGAAGTAACCTTCTTCATCCATTTTCGCCAAGTCACCTGTATATAGCCAGCCGTCTTTCAATGTCGCAGCTGTATCTTCTGGTGCATTATAGTATCCTTTCATAACGTTAGGTCCGCGAACGATTAATTCACCGACTGCGCCGACAGGTACTTCTTCCCCAAGTTCATTTACAATTTTATTTTCTACATGCCAAATATTTGTGCCAATCGACCCTGGTTTACGAGGACGATCTAGCGGATTGAAACAAGTAACTGGTGATGCTTCTGATAAACCGTATCCTTCTGAAACAATAACATTAAAACGTTTTTCAAAGTTTTGTAGAAGAGCAACAGGCATCGATGCACCACCGGAAATACAAAGACGAAGCGTCTTCACATCTTCTGCGCTTGCTTCTTCAAATAAATATAAATAATTGTACATCGTCGGTACGCCAGCAAAGATCGTTGGTTCGTACGTACGACAAATACGGAATACTTCTTTCGGACTAAATTTCGGTAACATTAAAATCGTTGCCCCGTTCACAATCGGTGCATTTACCGCAACTGTTAAACAGAATACATGGAACATAGGCAGTGCCGCAACAACACGGTCATCAGCCGTATATTGTAAATACGAAGCCACATCGCTTGCATTACTATATAAATTTTTATGTGTAAGCATAGCGCCTTTCGGTTTTCCAGTTGTGCCCGAAGTGTATAGGATAACCGCTACATCTTCTTCATCTAGTTCAGGACCTTCGTAAGTTGTATCTCCAGTCCCCACAAAACTAGTAAACGTTTTCATTTTTTCGGTTTCTGTATGGTTAAAATCTGATGAGGTTTCGCATATGATGATGTTTTCTAATGAAGGAAGTCTTGTTGTAAGAGATTGTATAACAGGTAGAAGGACGTCGAGTACGATGATTGTTTTTACATCTCCATTTTGTAAAATATAATGCATTTCGTCTGCTGTATAAATTGGATTAACTGGAATAACAGTTGCTCCGGCTTTCATTGTTCCGTATAAACCGACCAAAAAATGTGGTGAGTTCCCAACAACTAATGCGACATTGTCCCCTTTTCCAATGCCCATTTCTGCTAAATTGCCAGAAAACCTTGTGACCATTTTGTTTAATTGGTCATATGAGACCGACTGATCCATAAATATATAAGCCGGTTTATCCCCCTTCTTTTTTGCCGTTTCAGCCAAAGATTGAACGAGATTCACAAAAACCCCACCTTTATAAAATTTAGAATATTTAAAAATTCTAAATTAATTATATTAAAAGAAAATTAAAGTGGCAAGTGATATTCTATTAACTGCATATAGACAGACTACCTACTCTTAGTTTACTTTGGAAGAATACGGGGATTTTATTTGTAAGTAATTTATGAAACTAGACCAGAAATCATTTTAGGATAATATGCATTCATCTTTTCTCTAAGTTTATTAAGTTCCTCTTTATTTAACGTCGTATGCTCGCCGTGCAAGTTAAGAGCGTCCGCTCCATCTTCATGAAAATACACCGTAACATATAACGTCGGTAACCCTTTGTTGTTTTCATCTATTGATAAGACGACATCTGGCGTTTTATTAACAGTGCTGAATGTTTCATTTCTTTTCCACTTCTTATTTTGAAACATGTCTTGTATATCATGTATCTTTCGTTTGTTATCTGTATGCGTAAAATATATAACATTATCCTCAGCCGGTTTTCCGATAGACAAAATTGTACGACTTGAGGGCAATCCACTGTTACACGCTGTCATTCCGATGACGAAGCTGAGCAATAATATAACGTACATTACTCTTTTCATTTCGATTCGCCTCCTTTTCATATATATATTCCTTTATAAGAGGCAGATGTCCTGTAAGTATACATTTTGTGGTAAATGGAATTATATCGACAAAACTACAAAAAGAAAGAGGCTGCCTTTATGGCAGCCTCCCTCATTTTTAGAAGAATAAATGTAAGAAATCTTCTATTGTAATGTTACCGAAGTAGCGTGCGATATCTACGCCTTCTAAAGCTGCAGTGAATGCATCTTTATCGAACTGAACGCCTGTTAGACGCTCTTCGATATCATGAACATCTAGTGAACCGAAGAAGTCGCCGTAAATTTTACATTCTGTTACTGTTCCTTTTTTCACTTCAAGACGAACATCAACTTGTCCAACTGGGAAGCGGTGTGAATGTTGTAAGTTGAACTTCGGTGATTTTCCGTAGTTCCAATCCCAATTTTGGTAACGTTCTTCAGAAAGTTTGTGGATCTCTTTCCAATCATTTTCTGTTAATTCATACGTTGGGATTTCTGTTTCTCCTTCGAAAATTGTTTCTAGAAGAAGTTGTCTAAACTCTTCTGTCGTCATTTCTTCGTTTAGGAACTCTGTAATGTTCGCAACGCGGCTACGGATTGATTTAATACCTTTTGATTGGATTTTATCCATTTTTACTTTTAACGCTGATACGACGTGATCGATTTCAGAGTCAAATAGTAACGTACCGTGACTGAACATACGACCTTTCGTTGAGAACTGCGCGTTACCTGAAATTTTTCTACCTTCAGCTAAAATGTCGTTACGACCACTTAGTTCTGCATTTACACCTAATTTACTAAGCGCTTTCGTTACAGGCTCTGTGAATTTTTTGAAGTTACTGAAACTGTCTCCATCATCTTTCGTAATAAAACTGAAGTTTAAGTTTCCTAAATCATGATATACTGCGCCTCCGCCTGATAGACGACGAACGACATGAATACCTTTTTCTTTTACGTAATCTGCATTAATTTCTTCTACTGTGTTTTGGTTTTTACCAATGATAATCGAAGGCTCATTTATGTAGAACAGTAAATATGTTTCGTTAATATCTAAATTTTTCACACAATATTCTTCGATCGCTAAGTTTATTCTAGGATCTGTAATTCCTTTATTATCAATAAATAACATCGTATCACCTCATGAGTTCCATACGTAACCACTATGCGCTAGCGTAATATGGCCACTGAAAATTTGTTTTGCTTCTGTTACTAAATCAGATGGGTTACCTGTATGCGGTAAGTGCGTTAATAAAAGTTCTTTTACATTCGCATCTTTTGCAATACTTGCTACTTCTGTACTATTCATATGCCCTGCTTTTGCAGCCTCTTGATGTGCATACATATTACACTCACAAATGAAAAGATCAGCATCTTTCGTGAATGGAATGAATTCAGGAATATAACTGGAATCAGCGCTGTATACTACAGCATCATCTCCAGCTGTAATACGCATCGCAAAGCATGTAACAGGATGAACAGTTTTTAAGAACGAAATCGAGAACGGTCCAACTTGAAGTGTTTCTTCTGGATTGTACGCGATTCCTTTCGTATGCGGTTCATGCGTTAAAGAGTTGAATCCATTCTCATCAAATGTATGACCGTATATTGGTAGTTCTGGTAGTTGCCTTGTTGTCGCACTCGTAATTAATCTCGCATATTGCAATACCCCAATGTCTGCAACATGATCGTGATGATAGTGCGACAGTACAACTGCATCTATATCAGATGGTGTTATATATTTTTGAAGCTGTGCTAGTACACCACTACCACAGTCTACAAGTAAACGAAAACCATCGTGTTCAAACAAATACCCCGACGTTGCTTCTCCCGCTTCTGGAAAGCCGCCCCAAAAGCCGACAACAGTCATTTTCATATGTATCCATCCTTTCTAAAACCGAGTAGAAATGCATGTTTTACTTACATCCTACATTGTTAACTATAATCCATTTCCTAAACTTTTTCATTAATTTTCAATTTTGTTATAAAACAGTTGTTGACTTTTATTTTTTGTACTAATACAATGATAGTAAGAAATGGAAATGGAGGGATTGACATGATCGATCAACCAATGGAGTTTTTCAGAAATTTACCGACGAAAACTTGTGCACACTGCGGGAAAGAAATTGATGAGCAGCACGAAGCATACCATAACAAATGTGATGATTGCGTTCACGAAGAATAGTAGTTTGTGAACAGAAAAAAACCTAGCAGACATAGTCTACTAGGCTAATAACATCTTATCCTTCATCGTTGAACCTTTCACCAAGAGCTCCAGTTCAAACTCATACAATTCTTTTTTTCGATAATTTTTCGTATGGATTTTATCCATCATTAGGTCGACAACTTTTCGGGCCATTTCATCAATTGGCTGTTCAATTGTCGTAATACCTGGTTCTGTAATCTGCGATAATATTTGATTATCAAAACCGATAACAGCGAGATCATCTGGAATGCTCCAGTTATGGCGTTTCGCCTCTGAGATAATTCCAGCTGCTACCTCATCGCCTCCTGCCAAAATCGCGGTAGGATTTTTTTTGTCCTTTAATACTTCATGGAATATTCGTTTTCCATCTTCCCAAGAGAAAGCGTTTTCAAGAAAGTCGATCGCTTCTACTTGGCGGCTCTTCTCAGTTATTGCACGTAAAAAGCCCATTTTTCGCTGCTGGCTAACGACTTTGGTTTCGTTACCACGGCAAAAAATAAGATTACGATATCCTTGATCTAACACATGCTTCGCAGCTATGTATGCTCCTTGCGCATGATCAAACTTCACTGTTGGAATATTTGCTTCCTCAATATATTCATTACACAACACGATTGGACCGTGCTGTAAGTATGGCTCTACATCTTCCCACGGATTTTCTAGTGAACATAGAATAATCCCATCTACTTGCTTCGTAGATAATAATTGTAAATACTCCATCTCTTTTTCCGGTAAATATCTTGTTTGACAAATAATCAGTTTATATTTATGTTCAGAAGCAGCAATCTCGATTGCTTCGATAAATCTACTGAAGAAAGGATTTGTAATCCTTGGAACTAGCACCGCAATTGTTTCCGTTTTTTGTTTACGAAGCCTTCTCGCCGCAGAATTAGGAACGAAGCCTAAATGCTTCATTGCTAATTGAACCCTTTTTTTCTTCTCATCTGAAACATATGGATGATTATTAATCACCCTAGAAACCGTTGTCCTTGATAACCCCGCTAATTTCGCCACGTCCTCTATAGTCGACACGAAATTCTCCCCCTTTGCATGAAAACGTTTTCTTAAATTGATTATATAGTATATTATTGGAAACTGCAATATCGGTTGTTATGATTTTACTATATTAATATTATACATAGGTAAAAGTCTGTTAATGGGAGGGGAAAACATACTGCTTTTAGAAGTTTATAGTAAGCATATTTATAAAAATTTGAAGGTGATATTTCATGAATCGGACAGATCGTTTATTAGCCATATTAATTGAATTACAAAGAAGACAAACTGTTACAGCAAAAAGCTTAGCTGAAAAATTCGAAACAAGTATAAGGACTATTTATCGAGACATGGATGCACTTAACGAATCAGGTGTTCCTATTTATTCAATGCCTGGTCACGGTTATTCATTAATGGATGGTTATTTCTTGCCCCCCATTCAGCTTACGCCTGAAGAGGCTGTTACTCTTTTACTAGGCGGTGATTATATCGAGAAAACTTTCACTTCTTCTTTTTCTGTACATGCACGATCAGCAAAAGAGAAACTTGAAATTGTTCTCCCTGCTGATCAACAAAAGAAAGCCCAGGAATTACGAGAAACTTTTCGTTTCCTTTCTCCTATATTTTCACATCAGCAATCTGAACAAGAAAAACTAGAAAATCAACTTCTCCTATTGCAAGAATCTATTCAAAAAGAACAAGCTATCTCTTTTTCTTATCGGAAACCGAGAGAAACTACAAAAATAAAGCGGACCGTTCATCCTTATGGCTTAGTCAATATTTCAGGAATTTGGTACATCGTTGCCCACTGTTTACTTCGAAAACAAATACGCAATTTCCGCTTAGATCGTATGGATACGTTACAGCAAGAACAAGAATTTTTCACAAAACCGAAAGACTTTTCTTTACAAAACTATAAGCCTGAAAGCAATCGTACTGTTACAATCCATTTATTGTTTCCATCTCATATTGCACATAAAATTATTGAATCACGATATTTTTTTATAGATTCATATGAACATAGAGATAACGATTTTCACGTCTTTTTGAAATCAAGAAACATAGACGAAGTGTTTCAATGGGTATTGAGCTGGGGAAGCCAAGTGCAAGTACTTGAGCCAAAAATTCTTTCTGAGAAAATCCGTGATGAAGCAAAAAAAATGTTAAAACTTTAATTTCACTACTGACATAATGCTGTCAGTAGCCCTCCTTTATAGTAGGTATTAACAAATACATTTTCATAAAAAGGAGTTAGCAATATGAAGAAATTTGAGGAATTAGCTACGTATTACATAGAGGAATTAGAAAGGTACTCTATAGAACAATTTAGGACGAAGCCGTCTAGCGAAGAATGGTCCCTCGGTCAAATGTATAGTCATTTAATTGCCTCTACATATATGCAGTTAGATGCAATCGCGAAATGTAAAACTGAAACACCATCAGCAACTAACAAGAAAACGGATATGGGTGAAAAAGTATATAAACTTGGTGCTTTCCCGGATATACAAATCAAAGTACCAAATCATCCTGGATATACACCTGAAAATCCCTCTAATAAAGAAGAAATACAAAAACGTATGCTAGAATTAATTACAGTTGTTAAAGACATTGAGCCAACACTTTCTTCTATTCCAAGTGATTGTAAAGTCGAACATCCTGGGCTTGGTTACTTAAATGCAGCAGAATGGTTTCAACTTATTTCTATGCATTTTGCTCATCATCTTCGTCAGAAAGAAAGATTGGAGCTTAAGGTTTGCTAAGTGTTAACATTTCCACTAAAAAGAGACTGCCAATATTGGCAGTCTCTTCACTAACGTATGCATCGCCTATACAATTACTCATAAAATCCCACGTGCTATCAATAGAAAACTCCTTTGTTTCATTCAATATAAAACCCCATCAATACGTCATCTCCATATGATCCATCTTCATACTTTATTTGCTTTCTTTGTCTGCCTTCCTCTACAAATCCCATACGTTTATACACCTTAATCGCCCTATCATTAATAGAAACTACGCCTAAGCAAATTTTCTCTAAACCTTTCTGCTCTTTAGCCCAACGAATAAGAAATTCAATTAATTTCGTGCCTATGCCTTGATTACAATACGCCTCTTTAATCCCCATTCCCATTGTGCCTGCGTGTTGTAACCGTTCTAGTTCATATCGGTTGAAAAGTAAAAAGCCAACTACCTTCCCATCTACTTCATACACGATATAAAGATTACCTTTCTCATTACTTTTCCGTATCTTTTCTCTTTCTGCATTCATATCATTCGGTAACTTCTTTGGGGATACTATGAAAAATTTTGTAGTAGTTTCCGATAATATAATTTCTTTTCTAATATTCATAATTGCTTCTGCATCAGTCTCTTTTACTAACCGTATCATTGAATCACCTCGTACTTTTTCTTTTTAAAAATAATATTACAACGATAAAACGGCCAATATGCAATATTACATATTGAGAATCTTTTTACTCTTGATACAATATTCATACATCAAAATAAAAGGAATGTATGCAATGAATCCAATCTTAACAGCTGCAAAACAACTATTACATAAAGAAGAAAAGATTTTATCTACTTTAAAATGTTCACTTACTGGCTATATGATTACGCATAAAGTCCCGTATCCTGGCATGTTACTTGCTACTAATCAAAGACTTCTCTTTTTTAGCCAATATAAAAACACATTCATTGCCGAATTTGATTATGAAAAAATTCTATCCATAGAAACGAAGAGAAGAATCTTTGACAAAAAAATAATATTTTACTATGAAGATGAATATATAACACTTGGATACATTACAAGTTCGAATGTTGAAGCGTTCATAGACTTACTACAAAGAAACAGCAAGACTAGCACAGGCTTATAATCAGCGGGGATCCCCTCGCTGATTCATTATTTTAACTCCTCCCACTTCGTCCAAACTTCTCTCCCGTTTATACAGTACATATTATCCTCTCTATTCATAAACCCCTGTACAATAAATTCACGTCTAATTGTACAAAAATCATCATGATATTGTTTTATAAATGTATTAATTTCTTTTTCTGTATATTGATTTTCAGCATTTAACTTGCTAATTAAATGCTCTAACAATACTAGTTTTTTCTTCTTTTGACCTGGAATCGATTTTAAACGATCCTCTTTATCGAAAAAGTTACGAATGGTCGTATCCCGGAATTTCATTTCACTTTCAGTCATTTTGTTATCCTCCATCACTTTTTTTCTTTATCTTTTCACTTAAAATATCAATAAAGTAATATCCACCCATTAACACATAATAGAACGTAAGTATTCCAAATGCATCTTTCATACTTGTATATACTTCTTTATCAAACAATATAGGTGAAAGGGCATAAACAAGAAAGATTATTAGCGGATTTACGATAAAATAATAAGTAAGATTGCCTTTCATCATATCAACTCCTCTACCCTATGTTTCTCTGTAAATTGTTGTAATTCCTTTTCTTTCGTTTTTATAGCTTTTAGAAAGATTTATAGATGAACTAAGGAAAAGATGTGCCCTCTATTAAAATAAAAAAGCACCAAAAAGGTGCTTTTATCTACGCTTCAACCGATTGATTTTCAGCAACATTTTTAAATTGTCGTTTGTGCATCAAAGTTAAGGAAGCGATCGTTCCAAGTGATAATACAACGATAAAGATCATGAGCATTCCTATGTTTTGCCACATGAAGTCAAAGTCTCCACTCGATACGACTGCTTTCAATCCTGATACAGAGTATGTCATCGGTAACCAAGCATTGAATGGTTGTAAAAACTTCGGAATCAATTCTAGCGGGAATGTTCCGGCACTCGTTGTAAGCTGCATAATTAATGTGATAATGGCAATAAAACGGCCTGCATCACCGAATGCTGTTACTAAACATTGAATTAATGCGATAAATGCTAAACTTGTAATGATACTAAAGAGTATGAAGTATGGAATGCTTTGTACTTCTACACCCAATCCGAACAGTAATATAACATCTGCTACTATCGCTTGAATAATACCAACTGATAGTAGTACGCCGAACTTACTAATAAACCAACTAAATCCTGATTTTGGAACTCCTACTGTATCACGTAATGGATATACGATTGATAATAGTAATGCCCCAACGAATAAACCGAGTGATAGGAAATACGGCGTAAATCCAGTTCCGTAGTTAGGAACTTCCGCCATTTTCTCCGTCTTCACTTTTACAGGACTTGCAAACATATCATACGTTTTATCCGTCCCTTTTACTTCACCAGTTTTTTCTGCTCCTTCGCCAAGTTTCTCTGCAAGTTCACTTGAACCATCATTTACTTTCACTAGTCCATCAGTTACTTTTCCTGATCCGTCTGCTAGTTTATTTACTCCGTCGATTAGCTGGGTTGAGCCATTTGATAATGTGCCTAAGCCTGTTGTTACTTGACCGGAGCCATCTGCTAATTGATTTACTCCACCTGCCATTTGATTTGCTCCTACAGATAATGTTCCTAAACCGCCTGTTACTTGACCGGAGCCATCTGCTAATTGGGACACCCCTACAGATAATGTTCCTAAACCGCCTGTTACTTGGCTTGAGCCATCCGCTAATTTCGTTACTCCTGCAGATAATATTCCTAAACCGCCTGTTACTTGGCTTGAGCCATCTGCTAATTGATTTACTCCACCTGCCATTTGGTTTGCTTCTGCAGACAATGTTCCTAAACCGCCTGTTACTTGACTTGAGCCATCTGCTAATTGATGTACACCACCTGCCATTTGATTTGCTCCTGCAGATAATGTTCCTAAACCGCCTGTTACTTGACCAGAGCCATCTGCTAATTGATTTATCGCATCAATTAATTGACCGGATTCATTTTTAAATTTATTTGCGCCTTCTTTTGCTACATTTAAATTCTTACCAAACCCTTGGAAATTTTCAACAAATCCTTTTTGTGCACTGGATAATTTCTCAATACCCTCTGTTAAAGAGTCCAATTTCGCTGTATTCGGTAGTTTGTTTTGTGCATCACTTGTTTTTTGATTTATTTCGCCTTTTAATTGTTTTACTTCTTCATTTAATTTATTTGTTCCACCTGCTACTCCGGCAGCTTTTTGTTGAACTGTAGCTGTACTTTTTACAGCACTTGTTATAAATGGTTGTAACTGCTCTTGATATTCTTTCGGTAAACTCTCGATTTGCTTTTGTAAATTCGCTACATCTTGCGCTGCATTTTTTGCATCTCCTGCTGTTGATTGCGTAAGTTCATTTAACTGATTTACATTCGCCCCAGCTCCATCTATTTTCTCATTTACTGTATTCAATATAGAAGGGCCTTTCGACTGTATTTCCTCTAAACCTGCAGCAGAACTTTTCACTTTACTATTTAAATCTTGCAAACCCTTTTCAATTTTTTGAGAAGCTACCTCTAATTGTTTTTGTCCCCCAACCAGTTGTTCCATACCATTTGATAGATCAGTTGTTCCTGTTTTTAATTCACCGGATTTACTTACTAACTTGTTCAAACCACCGGTCACTTTCTCAGATCCATCACGCAATTCGCCAATACCTTTTTGCATTTCACCCGTTTTGTTATTTAACGTATTTAAACCGTCTGTTACTTTTCCTGACCCATCTACTAATTTTCCGATACCTGTTTGCATCTCACTTGTTTTACTATTTAACGTATTTAAACCGTTCGTTACTTTTCCTGAGCCGTCTACTAATTTCCCGATACCCGCATTGCCATTTAGTGCATGTAAACCGTCTGTTACTTTTCCTGACCCATCTACTAATTTTCCGATACCTACATTGCTATTTAATACATGTAAACCATCTGTTACTTTTCCGGAGCCATCTACTAATTTCCCGATACCTATTTGCATTTCACCGGTTTTGCTATTTAACGTATTTAAACCTGCTGTCACTTTCCCAGATCCATCAAATAGTTTCCCAACTCCATCCTTCATCTCCCCAGATTTCCCTTGAAGCGTATGAAGGCCATCCGTCACTTTACTTGAACCATCATGCAACTCACTTGATCCGTCGTGTAGTTTACTTGCCCCTTCCGCTCCATCTGCTAATCCTTTTGAGACGTCTTTAATAGAATCGAACATTTTCTCTGCATATGTTTTCGTTAACGTGCTTGATACTTCAGTTTTAATCTTTTCAATGGCTGTTCCTCCAATTTGTGAAGATAAGAAGTTTAAACTTTCGTTTGGAATGTACTCTAAGTTTAATGGCTTTGGATTGTCTTTTAGTAACGTTGTAGCGTTACTTGAGAAGTCATCTGGAATGCGCACTAACATGTAATACTTTCTACCTTCCATTCCTTTCTTCGCTTCTTTTTCACTTACGAACTCCCATTTAAAACTTTTATTATCTTTTAAATTATCAACGAGCCCTTTTCCGACCTCAATTGGTTTCCCATCAAATACTGCGCCTTTATCTAAATTGACTACTGCAACTGGTAAGTCATCTAACTGTTTATACGGATCCCAAAAGGCCCACAAAAACATCCCTGCATATAAAATCGGTACGAATAAGACCGCAATAATTGGAATTAATATTTTTTTACTTTTTATAATTTCTGTGAACTCTTTCCGAAGTAACTGATTCCCTTTCATAATTTCTCCCCCTTTTATCAAATGACCAAAATGTTCATATAGTCATTTTTACCCAAACAAAAAGGCTATACTTGTTCATACATATGCCTTATCCCCGAATTTATTACTATGCAACTTTTTCTCATTATGATTATATTTTTTCTATATCCCCCCTTAACTTAAATATATGACCACATTGTTCATTCGGTCATTTTTTTATAAAATTAAAAGGATTATCTTAGTTTGACAATCCTTTTAGTAAATAAAGTTCAAATAACTCTGCAATTTTTTCTTTTTCTAGCGGTTCATGATTTTTTTCCCAATCAAAAATAAGCGATACATATAGACGAAGCATAATAAATGCTGTAATTTCTGGATCACATTTGCTAATTTCACCTTTTTCAATCGCAATCTTTAAATACGATTGAATAACAGAAACGATTTCCACATCAACTTGTTGCATAACTTCTTGTACTTCTTTCGTTCCCATATCGCGCTCTTCTTGAATTAATTTAATCATGAGCTGATGTTCTTTTCTAAATTCCAAGATGCTATATAATGCTCTATGTACATTTTCAAAAAATGAAACATCTGAACGAATTGCACTTTCTGCAACTTGCTTCATTTCTGTAATTAAATTAGAAATAATTTCGCCAAATAGCTCTTCTTTATTTTTGAAAAAAGTATAAATCGTTCCTTTTCCTACATTCGCTAACTTCGCTACTTGATCCATCGTTGTTGCTTTATAACCGAACGCTGAAAAAGACTTTGTTGCAGCTTCAATAATAGAACGTTTTCGATCTATCGCCACATCTTCACCTCCAAAAATGACCAATTGGATAATATAGTCAATCAGTACATCTTTGATATTACCACACGCTTACATTCTATACAAGTTCTCTTTTTATTATTTCCAGTATAAAAGATTTCAGTCAAGTTATATCATACTTTCCATAGTTTATCAGAAGAAAAGAGAAAAGGAAAAGATGTTCTAGAGATATACATCTTAAGAACACCTTTTTGCTATTTCAACATAGAAAGCATAATTTTCTCTAATTCTTCTTTATTTACATTCTTATCGAATACTGCTTCTCCTTGGTTCTCTAAACTATGATTAATAATAACGATTTGGTATGCACTATTTTTCCCTTTTGCTGGAACAATCATCTTCATACCTTGTAAATTACTATCCGAGTGATGAGTAGCGTAGAATATTTGATTCCCTTCTAGTTCGTACTGTTCTATATTTTCAGGCACTACAAACTGGTGGCTAAATGGGTCTTTGCTTTCCCCAAAAACTTGCGATTGAGAAATTGTATAATTTCCTTTTCCGTTCGTATATTCTAATTCAATAGTGAATTCCGGCTTTATCTTAAGATAATAATTCACCCTTTCGTCTTTTTGGGTATATCCTTTAATTGTATAAGTTGGCCTCTTAATTTGGAAATCAACATGTTGCTGCACTTCTTCAACTGTATATGTTAAATACTTCCCTACCTTATCCTCATAAGGAGTTGTTTTATTACGAATTTCTTTTAATTTTTCACGATTTTCTGTACTTAAGCGCTCTTCTTTCACCTCTTTTATATCCCCTTGGAAATTTTCGGGTAAGTTTAATCTAACTAATCCTTTTTTCTCGATCTGTAATACCTCTTTATATAACTGCACATAATTCTCAAACTCTTCCTTTGTTAAAGCTTTTTCAGCATGATATAAAAAGGCTGTTCGGTTTTCATATTGCCAGTTTGACATTCCCCACTCTTTTCTCGCCTTTTCCTCTGTACCAAATAATGTATCTACAGCATTTTGGAAAGCATCCTTTGACTGCTCTACTTTATCCTCTTGCTTTTCTTTTCCTTCCGTTGTACGTGCGTTGAATAAAGAAAGGGATGCTATAGCAACTATAGCAATAATCCCAAGTAAAGAAAGACGATACGATTTCTTTTGAAACTTTTTAATCATAACGATTCTCCTTTTTAGTGTTCGTTTATTTCTACTTAAATTTGCTAGGCTTGGTACTTGATAGGAATAGTGTTCTAGAAGGGTAATAATTGTATGTCCGTATGCAATTTGTTCCTCTTTATCTATAAAAGTAAGTGCATATGCATCACAGGCTAATTCTTGATCTTCTCGCATACAAAAATAGGCGTACCAAAGAATCGGATTGAACCAATTTAATAGGATTAAACTGTACATAATCCAATTTACAGCTACATCGTTTCTCTTAATATGAGCTAACTCATGGTAAAAGACATATTGTAATTGTTGTTCATTTAATACTTTCATATGTTTTTTTGATAGTAATACTTTCGGGCGAAAGAAACTAAAAACCGTTGGACTTGCAATCTTTCCTGCAAGACGTAATGAAACTGCCTTCTTCATTTTCATAGACTGCTTACAGCGATTAAACACTGTAGTGACCTGTTCGTCCGTAATATCCGGTTGTTTCTTTATGTAAGAATATAAACGTCTATTTGTAAGAAACGTGATGGCTGCTAATATGATTACCCCAGCTAGCCAAACATACAAAGCAAGTTGGTATAAAGAAAATGTAGTCTGTTTTTCCGAACTGACTTTTACTTCCGGTTCGCTAGTTTTTGTCACCATTTTAGGATTTGATTTCAATTCCACTTTACGGTCGCTTTCTATGTTTACTATATTCTCAGTAGCCGGCATATTTTTGGGAATAACTTCCGATACGCTAGAACTATAAGAAAGTAATGAGTAAATGCTATAAGAGCTATCTGGCGACCACGGTAAAAGGAGTCTTATCATTAATACGATCCACAGCATATATTGCCACCGGGGGGTTAATTTATTTCTAAATAGAACTTTTATACATAAAATAAATCCGACTAATATGCTAGCCATAAGTGACGTTTCTATAAGCCAATCAAAAAAATGAGGAAGGTATACATTTATAAGCGTGTTTATCATTTTTATCGATCCTTCCTCTTATTCTCCTCTGTCTTCTCATCTAAAATGCGTTTTAATTCATTAATATCTTCTGAAGATAATTTCTCCTCTTTTAAGAAATTAACAAGTAATGGTTTAAACGCTGCACCGCAAAAACGTTTTAGTAAAGATTTCGTTTCCACTTGCAAATAATTATGTTGTGATACTAACGGATAATAAGCATACATTCGCCCTTTATCTTGATGGTAAGAAACGGCTTCCTTTTGTACTAATCGATTAATTAATGTGCGGATTGTTTTTGGTTTCCAGTCCATTGCATCTTCCAGTTCTTCTATAATTTCATTCGCTGTTTGTGGAGAACTCGACCAAAGTACTTTCATAATTTCTAATTCCGCTTCAGATATTTTAGGTAATTGATTTGTCATCGTATGTTTCACTCCTAAGTATTACATTTGTAATCTACAATTAAGATTACAAATGTAATACTTAATTGTCAACCATATTTTAGAAAAATTTCTTTCAGCTAAACCTTACCTCACAACAACAAAATTCCTCTTTTTCAAATAATCAAATAAAAAAACAAGAAAATCTTTACAATTAATAGTAATATAGAAAATAGACAAGTTTATCAAAATAGTGGAGGCTTTTTCAGTCATGATGCGTGCGCTTCGTTTAAATATAAAGCAAGCTTTTTGTAATCGTGTTTCTTTAATTATTATGTTTAGTGGATTTGTTCTTATTTGTATTTATCATTATTATTATGTAATTCGTTATTTAGGAGACGCTGCGAATGGACCTATATCGACGGATATTAAATGGATTGGATTTCGTGGAAATGAAATGGATGTTTATTTATTATTAATGCCAGTTATTGCAAGTCTTCCCTTTAGTACAAGTTATAACTCGGATAAGTCCGATGGTTTTAAACCGTTTGTCAGTAAAGAAATTTCTTTATTTTCTTATTCAGTAACGAAATATATCGTTACATTTTTTTGCGGCGGACTTCTTTATACATTTCCATTCATCTTATCGTTATTATTTTGCAAATTAACCATTCCAGACGGAGTACCAACGGCTGGTTCAGGCATTATAAATGATAACGGGATGTTCGCAAACTTATATGAAACTTCTCCCATCACTTACATTGCTGTATATATCGGAATTAATTTTTTATTTGCAGGTTTGATGGCTCTTTTAGGACTTGCTGCATCTGCATGGTCCCAAAAGGACTATATGGCGCTTCTATTTCCATTTGCAACTACCTCTATTCCTTACGTCCTGCTAAATACGGTACTCCCTACAATAGGCGGAGCACCTATTCATTTATATGATCCAAGGCAGCCGCTGCATGGCATGTCACCATATATTTTGACAATACAATGTGCCTTCTTCCTCTTCGTTAGCTTAATCATGTATATACAAGGAGTAAAACGTGATAGAAAAAAATATAGAAGAAGGTTGCAAAAAAGAGAGCGGTGCAGAAAAGCGTTTCAAGTATAATAAAACCCTAATTTCCTTACTATATTGGAAATTAGGGTTTTATTTACTATTCACTTACGGTGTACCTGCCAATCCCCATAAAATAACAACCGCTACAAAATAAATCGCTTTAATCGCTATTACTAAACATAATGAAACAATTGCATATTTACTTAATTCTCTTCTTGCACCTATTAAAGTGAAAATAACCGCCAAACTAAATGTTATATAAGAAGCTGCTGTATGTATTAAGTTATACGTAATATCTAGATTGCTTGTAAGTCCTGTTATATCAGCTACAAACTGAAGCATGATGATCGTACTAAAAAAAATTGCAAACTGATTCATTACCTTTCCATTTATTTGTAACTGCATTGTTGTCCCCCTTATTAAAAACTAAATATTCAATCAATTTTATCATTAGATTACAAAAAAAGGAATTATCTCTTTATACTATTCTATAACGATGCCAAAAAAGAACGCTTAGTCACCTAAGCGTTCCTTTCTTTAAGAAGCTTTCTTCAAATCAATTTGAGCAAGTACTGGGTCATGGTCGCTTACACGTCCGTGCTCTTTCATTATATTTGAGTTTAAGTGCACTGGATCTACAATTGTGTGTGGTGCGATATTATTTGTTACTAAAATATGATCTAACACTTGTGCATTTCCTTCGTGAATGTACGTGTAACGATTCTCTTTTGGCACTGTGTTTAACATATCTTTTAAGATTGTTCCCTCTAGTGTTTTTAGTGGTTTAGAGAATTCGAAATCGTTCATATCACCTAACACGACAACTGGTGCATTCGTATTCTTTTTCTGAATTCCTTGCACGAAATGATTTACTTCTTGTGCTAACTGAATTCGTTTTTCTTCACTTTTTAATACGAGCGGCTGCACTTTTCCAAATGGCGTTGCATCTCCTAGTTTTGAGTTTAAGTGATTTGCAACGACAACAATGTTTTGTCCTTGGAACGTAAATTCTGCCGCTAACGGTTTACGTGTACTTTCAAATAATGGATTTTCGTCTCCAATACGAACAACATTTTTATCAAGTAACTTCGGTACCGGCGCTAATTTCACGCGTGATGGATTATAGAAGAAGCCGACGCGAATATTCGCTCCTGGTGCTCCTCCGTCTTGATTATTGTTTGGAGCGATTTCTACATACTCATACTTCGGTCCACGAATTTCTAGAACTGCATCAATGATACGTTTTGCGCTTAATGACGCATCTGTTGTACCGTCATTAATTGATCCGTTATTATCTTGCATTTCCTCTACACCGATAATATCTGGCATTTTTAAGTTGTATTTAATAGAATACGCTAGCGCTTTTACCTTTTCATCTGTTGTTTCTTTTTTATTCGCTGAGAAGTTTTCAATGTTATATGTAGCAACCGTTAACTTATCAAGACGTGGCTGAATATTTGCGCCTACTTGCTTAAATCCACCATCCACTACAGCTGGCAGTTCTGTTATTGGCGAAATACGGAAAGAACCGTAATCATATCCTACTACCCCTGTTATATCTCCAGTGAAAGTATCTCCTACTTTTGCTACATAATCACGAGGTACTTTTACAGAAAGGCGCTCTGGGTTTAATTGATTTTCATCTAATAGAGGTGTGCCATATTGTGTTACTACTTTATCTCCACCATTTTTTACTGTTACATATAAATTTCCGTTTTTCTGAGGTGCAATAATTTTTGGTGTTGGCATCGTAACACGCATACCTTCTATACTTTCATAAAAGTCGATTGCATCTTCATTTGGATCAAATAAACCGAATGCATCATTATCAATAATCTGGTCTGGGATTTTCATACCGTTTTCCCCAAGTACAATCGGTGCCGGCAAAGATTGATCTTTTGCGATTACAACAACGCGACTCGCCTTAATTTCTGTCGTCGTTAAGTCTGTTTCAAATCGCTCTGCATATCCTGGTCCAACATATTCTTCTACTACTCCATCAACTTGAATAAGATCTCCTACTGCTACATTCGCATCTTTTTTGTATACGTACATACCTTCTGAAGTAGCTGGATCATTATCTGGCTGATTGTCTTCTATATAAAAACCATTTTTATCAAGCGCTGTTACAACGCCTTCCACATTGTATACTTTCTTCCCGTTGTAAGGAGACATATGTGATTTTCCTTGAATGTCATGAATACGAACCTGTTCATTATTTACGATAATAAATGAAAATGTCGAAATTGCTGAAGAAGTAAGTCCTTCTTTTTCTGCGATTGCTTTCACTACACTATTTTCATTCACTATAATTTGTCCATTATAACGAACACTTTTATTAGTAGGATTAGAGCCATCTAACGTATAGTAGATTGTTGCGCCTTCTGTATTCGTCGTTAATGTTACCGCTGTTCCTTTAGCAACTTCTCCGCCGTTCGGTGAAGCTACTACATCGCTAACACGGTTTTGTCCTTCACCTTGAAACTTATAAGCTGTTACTGATTTTAGACCTGGGTTACTAAAATATAATTCAAGAGTCCCAGTCAAACTAACTTTCTTCCCGATATTTTCAGGGTGATCTTTTACATTCACTGCCGTTCTCACATCACCTTTTGGCAACTGAACGGGCATGATTTTGTCTGGATTCGTTTCGTTTGGCGAATCTGCAATTGCTACGTTTGTATCATCAAACTTAGCTGGATCCTTCGTATATTTAGAAGAACTTTGCGTATATCCGACAATATATCCTTCCACAATCCCCTTCGTTTTCCCTTGCTGCTTAAATACTTGAATTGCTTTTTCTACTGACATAGAAGCAGTTTCTTCTGCTTGCGCTAAAGTTCCAGTAAATGAAAGCAATAGCAAGAATGATAAAAAGACGCTTAACAATTTCTTCACAGCCATTTTCCTCTCCCTATTTCATATTTTCTCAGCATTTCTATCATAACAAATGATTCGTTATATAGAACTATTTTTCGACAAATTTTACAAAAGATTTATTTAATTTACAAGCTTTCAAACTATAATACAAAATAATAATTTTACACCTTCTACAAATGCACTCTATAATGTTAGAGAGAGAAAACAGAAAATATCGACATTTGATTGGCATGTAAAATGGATTCATTTGAATAGGAGTGATTGGATGGAAGTGCAAACAGAAACATACCGCGCAGCTATGAATGGAACATTAGAACGTCATTTTTCAGATATGATTGCTGTTATACCAACTAGAATTACAATTGAGCAGTTAAAACAACGGCTAGAAAATATCGCTACTAAAGTTGATGAGTTAAAAATTGTTTATAGTGATGAGACAAGCCTTATTGTTGAGTTACATATGGATGAAACAATCATACCGTATGAACTGCATATTGATGAGGCGAATGACCCAGAAGAATATAAAATGTACAATAGACAAGATTCTACAATTGTAGATCGTAATTTTGAAGATGCGGCTTTCGGTACTGAAATTTTCACTCGTACGCTATTTGTAGGCGATGTACTCGACTGCTTTTTCCAGCAAATACAATTTTTATGGAACCTCGCCCCAGATTTGTTATTTGTAATCGATTCAAGTGCAGCAATGAAAGTGATATCTAGAAACTATATTGAATATCACGTTGAAAATGAATTATTACCTGACATTCCTGACTTATACGTTATTCATTCCGTTTATGAAGACGATAAAGAAGGCGAGCCTACGCAATATTGGTTTCATACACACGGCCTTTTAAGAGCGGGCGTAACTGAAATAGAGTTAATTATTCCAAATCGTATTTCTTCCTACTACGGCATTGGCGATCTCTTTCAAACATTTGCTAATAATGCCGTTGAGAATGGACAAGTCCCTATGAATGAGCCTATCGTTATCGCGCATAGTCAGCAAGGTTCTATACATACAGTCGCCGTTCCGTGGGAGAAAGGATTATCTTATATAGGGCATAAAACGAGTATGGACCAATTATCTTCAATCGAGGATGAAGAAGTGAAATTACAGCCAATAGATGCACAAAATACATTCTTAGGCGGAATGGATGCCCGAGATAAATACCATCAATCTCCATCCGTTCTCTTATTCAAATTTAATACTTCAGAAGAATATATTGAAAGTTTTTTCAAAGAACACGAGGAAGCTACAGGGCTCATGTTCTATAAAACAAATAGTGAAACCGATCGTATGGCTTACAATGCGAAAAATACTTTCGGGTATTTCAGCAACATTTTTCACATTGAACAATCAAATGAAGATTTTCGTTTCCTTGCTAAGTTTGGTGTCTCCTACGAAGAAGGAAAAAGTGAACATATGTGGTTTGAAATGCAAAACATTACGGAAGATTTCATTCAAGGAATACTCATCAATGAACCATATTTTATAGAAGATATGAGTAAAGGAAATAGTTATCATTTAGATTTTGATAACTTAACAGATTGGGTTATTTATGCAGGAGATGCTGTTATAAAGCCAAATAACTTATATATGTTTATTGGCGAATAAGTATTTTATATAATAAACGAAACGCCTTCAATATGATTGAAGGCGTTTCTTATAATTTATTGTGGGATTAATTCAGCATCTATTACTTTCTCCAAATGAGATAATACACGCTTTGCAGCTTCCTCACCTTGATTCATACAGTCTGGAAGTCCAGCACCAGCATAGGAGCTACCTGCCAAGTATATACCTGGCAACTCTTTCTCCATAAATGTTGTGAGTTTCTTCATTCGCTCGTTATGGCCTACTGTATATTGAGGCATCGCTTCTTTCCAGCGACTTACGATTGTAAACTCTGGATCCTCTGTAATATCCATCGTCTTCCTTAAATCTTCTAGTACGAGCTGAACGAGTTCTTCTTCAGTTTGTTCTACAACCGCTTCATCACCAGCACGTCCAACGTAACAGCGAATGAGTGTTTTTCCTTCTGGCGTTGTATGTGGCCATTTTTTATGCGTCCACGTACATGCTGTAATGGTGTAATCGCTATTTCGTGATACGACAAATCCTGTACCATTAATATCGCGCTGGATTGCAGACTTTTGGAAAGCAAGTGCCACATTCGCAACGGATGTGGATGGAATATTACGGAAGAAACGAAACTGCTTGTACTGAGCAAACATGGACGGCAATACTTTATGCGAAGTTGCCACTACGATGGCGTCCGCTTCTATTTCTTTTCCGTTACTAAGAGTAATCGTATAACCATCACCCTGTTTTGCAACTTTTTCAATGCGAGTTCCCTTTATTATCGTACCTTCATGCATCTTTGCTTCGAGAGATTTTACGATAGATTCTAAACCTGTTTTCACTGTTTGGAACATTCCCTTTTTCGGTTCAGCTTTCTCTTCTTTCGGAGCGAGCGTACGCATACCGAGTGAAATACTGCGATGTTTCTGCTCAATTTGATACATTTGCGGGAATGTTGACATTAAGCTCATTTCATCAATATCCCCTGCATAAATACCCGATAGTAACGGCTCTATTAAGTTTTCAACCACTTCGTTTCCAAGACGATGTCTGAAAAATTGTCCGAGTGATTGGTCAGATACTGGCTTTGACCTCGGCATTAATAGATCAAAGCCAGCTCTTAGTTTACCAATTGGGGAGAACAGCCCGGAAAATAGAAACGGCGTAATTTGCGTTGGAATTCCCATCATTGATCCATTCGGCATTTTATGTAACCGATTGTTTACAAGGATAAATGATTGACCGGCTTGATTATTTACAAGTTCATCGCCAAGACCTAATTCTTTCACTAATCTAGCTGCACTTTCTTTTCGTGCTAAGAAAGAATCTGGTCCGCGCTCAATTGTAAATCCATCTTTTCGAACGGTTTGAATTTTTCCGCCAAGTTTACCCGATGCTTCTATAAGTAATGTATCAATCGGCAAGTTTTTTTCATGAATATTTTTTTGTAAGTTATACATTGCTGTTAATCCAGTGATGCCTCCGCCGATGATCACAACCTTTTTCCTCAAGCAGGATCCCCCTTTCTTCTTACAGTACAGATTCTTTTTTCTTTAATACAACATCTGTTAAACAATCAATAAATGCGTCCGATGCATTTGGCATTTCTGGACGATAATATTTCGCGCCAATTTCATCCGTTACAACTTTACACTCAAAGTCGTTATCATATAAAACTTCTAAATGTTCCGCAACAAATCCAACTGGTGCATATACGAATGAAGTATAACCGTGCTTTTCATTTAGTTCTCTCGTTAAATCTTGTACATCTGGACCAATCCAAGGATCTGGTGTGTTTCCTGCACTTTGCCAGCCTACTGCATAGTTTGCTACTTCAGCTCCGCGCGCGATATAATCCGCTGTTTCATTTAATTGATCTGGATATGGATCGCCCATTGCAATAATTTTCTCTGGTAAGCTATGTGCAGATACGATTAATACTGCTTTTTCACGCTCTGCATCTGACATACCGTTATATATACCTTTCACTGCATCAACCCAGTACTGGATGAATTTCGGCTCTTTATACCAGCTATCAATGCCGTGAATTGTTAAGTTTCCAAGTTTCTCAGCTTCTTCTTGTGCTCGTCCAACGTATGATTTCACGCTAAACGTAGAATAGTGAGGTGCAAGAACAAGTGCGATTGCATCTTGTATTCCGTCGTTATGCATATCTTTCACTGCATCTTCAATAAACGGTTCAATATGTTTTAAGCCAAGATACATATGATACTCTACTTCATCTTGTACTTCATTTAAACGCTGTTCTAACTTCTTAGCTTGCTCTAATGTAATAGTAGCTAAAGGAGAAATACCACCAATTGCACGGTAACGCTCTGTTAAATCTTCCAGCATTTCAGGACTTGGCTTTCTTCCTCTGCGAATATGTGTATAGTAACGTTCAATATCTTCTTCTTTATATGGCGTTCCGTATGCCATTACAAGCAAACCAATTTTCTTTTTCATACAGCAATGCTCCTTTACTTCGCTAACTGCCCTTTAGAGTATTCATGAATAAATGTAGTTAAACGTTTTAATGTATCTGGATTTACTTCTGGGAATACACCGTGACCTAGGTTAAAGATATAACCCGGCTGTTTCATCCCTTGATCTAAAATACCTTTTACATGTTCTTCAATAACAGACCATGGTGCAAGTAAGAATGAAGGGTCCATATTACCTTGTACCGCCTTATGAACGCCCCGTGCACGTGCTTCTTCAATCGGTAAGCGCCAGTCTAAGCCGACTACATCAAGCGGTAAATCGTGCCACTCATTCACTAAGTGTGCAGCTCCTACGCCGTGCATAATCATTGGAACACCCATCTTACGAACTTCTGCAAAAATACGCTCCATTGCTGGTTTAATAAATACGCGATAATCTGCTACATTTACTGTTCCAACCCAAGAATCGAAAATTTGAACTGCTTTTGCTCCTGCGTTAATTTGCGCTTTTAAATATGTAATAACCATATCTGCTAGTTTATCCATTAAAGCAAACCAAGCTTTTGGCTCTGCATACATGAACGCTTTCGTATTATGGTAGTTACGAGATGGACCGCCTTCAATCATATAGCTCGCTAATGTAAATGGAGCTCCTGAAAAACCGATTAACGGTACGTCTAACATTTCTGTCGTTAATAAACGAATTGTATCTAGTATGTACGGTACGTCATCTTCTGGATTGATTTCCCCTAGTTTTTCTACGTCTTGTAAAGAACGGATTGGGTTATCGATAACTGGGCCAATACCTGATTTAATTTCTACATCCACACCAATTGCAGGTAGTGGTGACATAATATCTTTATAAAGAATTGCTGCGTCTACGTTATACTGATCAACCGGCAATTTTGTAACGTAAGCACATAACTCTGGATTGTGTGTAATTTCAAATAAAGAATACTTTTCTTTAATCTTTCTATATTCCGGCTGTGAACGACCTGCTTGACGCATATACCATGCTGGTACATAATCGGTACGTTCCCCCCTACATGCTTTTAAAAATGTCTCATTTATAGTTCTTACCAAGACCCTTGCTCCCTTCCTTACCAATGCTTCGAATACGTTCGATATTTATCTTTTTTTACTATACAGCTTGTAAAAACAAAATGCATAATATTATGTACGTTGTTCATTAAATTGACACAAACATTCGTAAAAACGCTTACTATTTTCACAACATTCTTATTATAACACAGAGAAAAACTATGGTTTAGCTACTTTTGACTTTTCTCCTTCACGATTCGTTTGTGTATTATATGGTACAACGTAAAAGCTCGGTTTTGAAAATATGTTAACGAACTTTTCCTCATATTCCCCAGCACCATTTACAGTGCTAACATGCGTATGAATTCCGTTCTCCACTCTATAGATTCGGTACATAATTCTGTTATCTGGAAGTGGCGTCCAGCTTAATTTTGCTTTAAATAAACCGAAAGGGCTAAATGATAATTTCATTTTTACATCTTCAATTTTGCGCAGCCGAATCGGAGCGCCGATTGTTTCCACACCTTCAGGCTTCATAAACTTCTCTTTATGTTCTACATTAGACTTCGTTAAAATTTTCTTAAACAATTTTGTCGCAGATGCACTTTCTCCTTGCAACTGATGCTCCTTATCCGTACGGTCATAACCAATCCAAACAGCGCCTACTAAGTTCGGTGTATAACCAACGAACCACATATCTCTTGCTCCCTTATCGTCATTTGGCAATGAAGTTGTACCCGTTTTTCCAGCTAACGCACCGTTATATACACCAACTCTTGCTGTCCCTTCCTTCACAACTCCTTCTAGCATTTTCGTCATATACCATGCTGTCTGCTTCGAGAAGATTTTTGTCTCTACTTTTGGAGATTCCCCAATGACTGCACCGTGTCTGTTTAATACTTTATCAATAACGTGCGGCTCGATAATATTTCCATTTGCTAAAAATGAACGGTACATTTTTACAAGATCAAATGTTGAAACGCCATTTTTCAATCCGCCAAGCGCTGTACTTAAACCAGCATCTGCAATATGAACATTTCCTTTTTCTAAATATTGCTTTCCTTCTTCTACCCCTAACTCATTTAATAAAGAAACTGCCGGTACATTTGCCGACTCTAAAATCGCATCATACATCGTCATTTCTTTTGAATACTCATGATTATAATTTCGAGGTTCATACCCTTCAAAAGAATTTCTTTCATTCGTTAATAAAGAATACGGATTATACTTTTTCGTTTCTAGTGCTGGTGCATAAACGATAAGTGGTTTTAAAACAGATCCAGGCTGCCTTTTGGCAAAAACACGATTAAATCCTCTCGGGACGTACTTTCTTCCCCCAATCGCCGCTTTAATCCCTCCCGTACGATTATCCATTAATAAGAAAGCACCTTGCGCCCCCTCTTCTTTCCCAGGGAAATTCCTTGCATCTTGAAACTGGTTATATGCTACCTTTTGAATCTTTTCATCCATAGGTACGACAAACGTATATCCTCCGCGAAGTACTTCTTGATGAGACAATCCGTATAAACGAGCGGCTTCATCTATGACCATATCAATATACGGCATATATGCAAGCTCATTCTCATCTAAATTTTTATATAGAGCAATTGTCTTCCCTTGATAACGAACGCTTTCTTCTGCAGTCAAATAGCCTTGTTTATGCATAAGTGACAACACTAGATCACGGCGTTCCTTACTCTTCTCTGCAGAATAGTACGGTGAATATCCGTTTGGTGACTTCGGAAGGCCTGCAAGCATTGCCCCTTCCTCTACTGTTAAATCCTCAACATTTTTATTAAAATACAACTTTGCTGCCGCTTGAATGCCGTAAGCCCCATGACCAAAATAAATATGATTCATATACATTTCAAGAATTTGTTGCTTTGTATATTTTTGCTCTAATTGAAGAGAAATTGCGACTTCCTTCAATTTGCGCGTAAATGTTTTTTCACGAGTTAAAAAGACGTTTTTAGCGAGTTGCTGCGTAATGGTACTACCGCCCTCTACCTTTTCTCCAGCTAACGTATCTTTATAAAGAGCACGGAATATAGACGGATAATCAATCCCTTGATGCTCATAAAAACGAGAATCTTCCACCGCAACAAACGCCTGCTGCACATACTTCGGAATTTGCTCGATCGGTACGAGCTCTCTATTTTCTACGTATAATTTCGTAATTTCTTTCCCTTTCTGGTCAACGATACGTGATGAAGAGTGGAAAACGAGCTGCTTTTCATCCATCATATAGCCACCAGCTAACACGATAAGTTTATAGATTACAATCGCTACTACGAACGTTGCGACGCCGCCTAATAAAGTCCACTTTACTTTCTTCATACATCGTCCTTCTTTCCAAATGATGGTACATTTATTATTTGAAAAAGAAGTATCTTTATGTATATAATCTTCGAAGTTTTTTAAGAGAGTTGATATAATAGAAACAAACTATTAAGGGGGGCATTAAAATGAAGGCTATTATTTCATACGAAACACCTCTAGAACAAGCACATTTCACTGCAAAAAATGATGAAAAAAATATGTTTTATAAAGAAAATACAGAAGAATCTGTAGAAGGTTCACTTCAATATGATGTACTAGATGCTGTCGGTGAATTTAAAGGACAACCTGGCTATATCGTTTGTAACAACATTTCTGTCACAGACGAAGGTCGCCCAGTATTTGAAAACCGCTTTAAAAACCGCGCAGGCCTTATTGAAAACGAACCAGGATTCCAAGCAATCCGTGTTCTACGTCCATTAAGTAACGATACATACGTCATCTTAACGATGTGGGAAACAGAGCAAAACTTTAAAGACTGGACAGAATCACGTTCATTCGAAAACGCTCATAAAAAACGTCCCACGCAAGCAGAAGGACAAGCTCCAGCGCATCCACATGCGGAACAGCAAAAGAGTATTTTCTCTCGTCCATCTTTTGTGACTACTTTTGATGTTTTAGTTTAATTTTTTGGAGTTTAGAGTTCGGAAAACAGCGGTATGTGAAATTATATCGGCGATTTTTCGAATATATCAGCGCAACTCGAATTATATCAGCGATTTTCTGGATATATCGGCGCAACTCGAATTATATCAGCGATTCTTCGAATATATCGACTTATCGACAAATCATGACACAAAAAGGAAACACCATTACACACCGGTGTTTCCTTTTTCTTTGTACCAATTATATATACGAAGTGAATCTTTTTTTCTCATATGCTTTACTTCATAACCCCGCCCAGCTACCGCTACAAGAGTTGTACATAATTCATCTTTTCTTTGAAAATACGATTGATTATAACCTACTGCTTGAACATGTCTTCTTCGCATTATTCCTGTATATTTCGAAAAATTACGATATACAACCGTTAGTTGATTTTCTCTTAATTCATAACCGCCACTTTTATATCTAGCATACGCAAGTAACGAAAACACGATAAATAACGGTAAAATAACAAACAACGCAATATATTGTTTAAAATATATACTCACGCTGGCAATTAGAACTGTGAGTATGATACTTATTAACCAGCCCATAATGAAATAACGACGCAACGCTGTTTTTGGTAAGTGAACGATCTCCGCTTCGATTTCATATGGTAACTCTAAATATGTGATCAGGTGCTGTACATCTTTTTTCTTCATAAATGGATGCAACATTACTTCGTTACTTGCTGCTCCAATACTTTGAATTGCTTCCACTTCAACAGCACAATAGCCAAACGGCTGGCGAAGCATACCTTCTTTTACAGTAATCGCTTGAATGCGGTGCAATTTTAAGACAAACTCTTTCTTTTCAAATAATCCTTGAACGATACGAATCTCTTCCCCTTTTCGCTCAATTTTAAAGTTTGCATATTTCAACACATATCCAGCCGTGGAAATAATCCACGAAATTGTCATTAAAATTAATGCAATTACAATTAGTTTATAAACACCGTTTCCCATTACATACGCTTCTACTTTACTTGTGAATCCTTCAGGAAGAACAAAATCAAACTTTGTGTAAAGAAGTACTAGTCCAGAGAACACTAGTCCGAACCGACCAGATGTAATCGCTGCGGCTAAAACCTCTTTCGCTGTTAACTGATAAACCGTCTTGCTTTCTTCCTCTTCTATTTCTTCTTTTACAGTAGTTTCTTTCTTATGTAATAAAGAAATTAAATGTTTTGCCTCGTCTTCTTTAATACCAGCCAACATCACTTCTGGTTCATTACCACCACCGGCTACTTCTATATTTAACTTCATAAGTCCGAGCATTTGATAAATGATGTTAGAAGACGTACTAATATTTTGTACACGCTCTTTATTTAAATAGCTTTCCTTCTTTACAAAAACACCGTGCTTTATATGTAAAATATTATTCTCAATCCAGTACACTTTAAAATACCATTTAATTGCTGAAAAAATAGCCATGATGAATAAAACAACCAGAAGAAAAAGATAAAATAAATACCAAGGTTCCACTTGTTCATCAGGTTTAAATAAAACAAGAATAATAAGTGGCAACAAACTCGCAATCCTAATACCTAACAATATCGTAATCGGATGTTGCCTCTTATACATCCTTATCACTCACTTTCGCAAGTTCTCCAATTTGTCTTTTCAGCTGTTCTGCTTCTTCTTTCGTTAAACCTGGAATACTATGAGAAGTTGCGGCTGTTGAAATATGTAATTCTGCTAAATTATACTTTCTCATGATCGGCCCTTGCTCAATCGTTACGTGCTGCACACGGATCATCGGAATAAGTACGCGTTTTACAACGAACATTCCCTTTTGAATCTCAATCTCTTCTTCATTTAATCTGTAACTATAATAGCGTTGACGTAAATTTGGAAACACAAAATAATCAAGGGGAATAAATGTAATAGCTCCTGTTACTAATAGTCCGAACAACCAGCCCCACCAGTTAAAGTTAATCATAAAAAAGAAATACGCAATTACGACTGTTAGTATAACTACCGCCCCAATTAAAGCGTGCATCCTCCACACTTTCAGCATATTAGAATGAATCTCCCTTTCTAAAGGCTGCATCCCATCACTCCAATTCTATGAATTTATTACTTATATATTATCAAAAAATAAGGTTTTATATACATTTTTGTAAATTTATAGTCAAATAAAAATAGTTGAATCAAAAGCATATTAAAGAAACACATACCTCAGTTTTGAAAATTATGTATTATAAATATGAATTATATTGAACTAAAATAAACCTTACATGATTCATGCAAGGTTTATCGTTTTATACACAATATATTTCATTATTGTTGAGATATACTAGCATCGCTTTCAATTCGCTTTTCTTTTTGGCTTAGTTTTTTATCTTTAGATTTTTTTAATGTTAAAGTCATGCCAATAAAAATAAAAAGAATTCCTGTTATTTGCATTAAAGTTGGACGGAATCCAGTAAGTACAGTATCTAATAATATTGCCACTGCCGGATCTAAAAAAACTAATATTGAGATTGTTTTTGTAGATAAATAGCGTAAACTATCAAAAAACAGATAATATACTATCCCTGTGTGAATAAAACCAGTAGCTATAATATATGTCCAATTACTTTGAGTGAGGCCACTAAAAGCATCTAAATCTATAAATGGTATTAAAAGAAATATCCCCAAGAATGTTTGTAAAAATGTCATTGCATACGCACTCATTTTGTTAATCCCTTTACCAAATAAAGTTGTAAATGCATAAAAGAGAGCCGCAAGAAATCCCCATATCATACCTGAAGACATTAATGAACCGACAGAGAAGCTTCCATCGATACCAGCAATTAATAAAGCTCCTGCAAAACACACAATTATTGAAATGATAGATATGAATGTTAATTTTTCTTTAAAGACGATACTTCCAATTAACAGTACAATTACTGGTGCAAGATGATAAACTGAGATAGCAATGGTAACTGACATATTTTCAAAGGCTTTAAATAAGAAAACCCAATTAAATACTAAGAAAAAACCACATATTAAAACTTGAATAACTTCTTTTCGTTCCCATTTATCTTGTTTATATTGCCCTGTAAGCAACCAGCATACACTTAAAAATATTGTCGCAAAAATACACCTTACAAACACTAATTCAAACGAAGGTAAGTTTGTTTGAACAGAAAAAAATCCAACTGATCCAAAGATAACCATTGATGCTATCATCTTTAAGGCCGGTACCGTTTTCTCTTGCTTAAAACTCTTTTGAAGCAAATTAATCCCCCTCCAATAAAAACTCGATTTATAGTGAGAAAAACACCAGCCTAAAAAAGGACAGGTGCTTTTCCTCAAAAACACTCAATTATAAATTTTTCCCAGCAGTCCAACCACCATCAATTACAAAATTAGAACCAGTAATAAAGCGGGCCTGATCAGAAATCAAGTACTCAATACATGAAACAATATCCTGCGGCAACCCCCAAGTATCTAAAGATTGATTACTTTTTATCATAGACATCAAGGCTTTATTACTAAAGTATTCTTCTGTAAGTTCGGTTCTAATAACACCGGGAGAAATGCTATTTACCCTTATATTTTGCTTCCCAAATTCCATAGCCATCTGTTTAGTCAATCCGATTAAAGCATGCTTTGATGCAACATAAGCAGCTCGCTCTGGTTCAGCCATTAATCCAGAAACCGAAGCTATATTCACAATACAACCTTTTATTTTCGATTCACACCATCGCTTAGCTACTTCCCTAGAAAGGATAAATGGGGCTACTAAATTTACATCAATTACTTTTTTAAACATATCATCGGATAAATGTAAAACAGGTGTTATCTCTCGAATACCAGCTGCATTTATTAATATATCAGGAGAAAGCTTTTCTAAATCTAATTGAGTAAAAAGATTATGAATCGCTTCGCTATTACTTAAATCAATTTGCACTACTTTCAAAGGCATATCTGTTTTCATATAATCTATTAAGTTATTATTATTAATATCAAGCGCTATTACATGAAATGATTTTTCTAAAAAGTATTTTATACAAGCATGACCTATACCGCTATTGGCTCCAGAAATCATAATTATTTTATTCTCTCTCATTTTGTCTCCTTATAAGAAAATGTTACTAATAAAATATCACGAAAAGCCTCCGTACTACATTCTGTTCCAAGTGGCGTTACGGCATGGAAGACCTTTTGTCCAAATACTAAAGTTTCTAAAGGCTCCTTCAAACTTATAAACTGATTAATTTCCCGAGGAGAATTAGCTATTAAATTATCTCCACCAATAGCTGTATTACTTAAATTCATAAGGTGTAAAAACACTACTGGTTCATCATCTTTATGTAACCAAATAGGTGAACTAAAAGATGGTCTTTCTTTAGTAGCTTTATATCTTACTTGATGTAAACCTATAATTAAGTCTTTACTTGTATCTATTATATTTGTTTTAAATGCAAATTCAGTATCGAAACGCACGATATTCTGAATTAAAGGATTGCATAAAAAGCTATCATTTATGCTATTGAACTGTCTAACTTTCCCGCCATCGTCATAGTTATATTCTTTAGATTGGAAGTAATCATTACTATTATCTAAAATATAATCTGGTGAATCAACATACTTTATATACCTTGAATAAGATCTAGCACGGCATTCACCGTACGCATCATCTTCCAAATTATAATAATCTAACTGTGCTTGTGTTAATAAACGATGATTCTCTTCCTCTTGTAAAAAGATTTCATTTGAGATTTCAAGGAATCCTTTAGATTCAAATTCATGTACCTTTTCTTCTATGCTAAACCCATTCATTTTACTAAGAACAAACGTCATTATAAAAACCTCCACACTATTGTATTTTTCTATCTCACCCTATGTTAGAAATGCAATAAGTAACCGAGATTCTTGCTTAATAAAATTTAAAATTATGATATTCAATTAATACACCAAATGAAATATATGTAATTCATTAAAATTATTTATTAAGCAATATTATATATCCTTTTGGTTATTTTTTCTAATTATCTGAAGATTTATCAACATTAGTCTTAATATTCGAAATTAAAGAAATGGATTTTTCAGAAAGATAAAACTGCGCGTATTGCAATTATTTATGTATATAACTTTTTTAAAAATTATATTTTAAATATAGCTAGTTTTTTATAAATTTTTTGATATAATTACATACGGGAAAAGGGAAGAATTTTGTCTTCCCTTGTGTTTTTATTTGCATCTAGTACTTTTGCTAGATGCTTTTTTTTATGCTAAAAAAGGTATCCTCAAATACTTTGAGGATACCTTTTCACCTTTATTATCTCTGCTGTTTTCTACCTAATACGATTAACCCAAAACTCATCATTACAAGAAGTGCTCCCATATATGGTTCCACAGGCATTTTCTGCCCTGTCTTCGGTAATTCTTTTTCAGGTTTCTCTGGATTCGGTGTCCCTGGCTTTTCTGGATCTGGTGTTCCAGGCTTTTCTGGATTCGGTGTTCCAGGTTTTTCTGGATCTGGTGTTCCAGGCTTTTCTGGATTCGGTGTCCCTGGCTTTTCTGGATTTGGTGTTCCAGGCTTTTCTGGATTCGGTGTTCCAGGTTTTTCTGGATTCGGTGTTCCAGGCTTTTCTGGATTCGGTGTTCCAGGTTTTTCTGGATCTGGTGTTCCAGGCTTTTCTGGATCTGGTGTTTCTGGACCTGGTGGTGCTAAATGATTCAATTTGTTTAATACTTCTAATTGAACTGCATTTATCATTCCATTTGTAATTTCAAATGGAATTGGATTAGTTAATTTTTCATATCCTTTTGGTGCTTCTACTTCTACTAGTGTGTAGTTACCTACAGATAGATCTGTGATTTTTGCCTTTCCATCTTTATCTGTTGTTACTTTCACTACTACTTTTCCCTTTTCATCATGAACTTCAAACACAGCTCCTGATAAGACTTCCTTGCTTTCAGCGGCCATTTTTGTAATCTCCACTGAACCTTTGTCTAACTGTTCGTTCTCTACTTTCAATGATAAGACTTTTGTCATACCTTTTGTAATTTCGAATGATACTGGTTCCGTTAACTTTTTGTAACCTGGTAAGCTCTTCGTCTCTACTAATTTGTATTTTCCTACTGATAGATCTGAAACGTTTGCTTTTCCTTCTTTATCCGTCGTTACTTTCGCAACTACTTTGCCTTTTGAGTCACGTACTTCAAATACAACATTTTCTAATGGTGCTTTACTGTCTTTATCTATTTTTGTGATTTCTACATTCCCCGTATCTACCATTTCATTTTCTATTTTTAATGATAGAACTTCTGTCATACCTTTTGTAATTTCAAACGATACTGGTTCTGTTAATTGTTTGTAACCTGGTAAGCTTTCTTTCTCTACTAATTTGTACTTTCCTACAGATAAGTCTGAGATTTTTGCTTTACCATTTTTATTTGTTTTTACTTCTGTTACTACTTTTCCTTTGTCGTCTTGTACTTCGAAGACTACGCCTTCTAATACTTTTTGACTATCTTTATCTACTTTTGTGATTTCTACTGAACCTTTGTCTAACTGTTCATTCTCTACTTTTAATGATAAGACTTCTGTCATACCCTTTTTAATTTCGAATGATACTGGTTCTGTTAATTGTTTGTAGCCTGGTAAGCTTTCTTTCTCTACTAATTTGTACTTTCCTACAGATAAGTCTGAGATTTTTGCTTTACCATTTTTATCTGTTTTTACTTCTGTTACTACTTTTCCTTTGTCGTCTTGAACTTCGAAGACTACGCCTTCTAATACTTTTTGACTATCTTTATCTACTTTTGTAATTTCTACTGAGCCTTTATCTACTAATTCATTCTCTACTTTTAGTGATAAAACTTCTGTCATACCTTTTTTGATTTCGAATGATACTGGCTCTGTTAGCTTTTTGTAGCCTGGTAAGCTTTCTACTTCTACTAGTTTGTAATTCCCTACAGATAAATCTGAAATTTTCGCTTTTCCTTCTTTATCTGTTGTTACTTTTGTTACTACTTTTCCTGCTTCATCTTGGATTTCAAAGACTACGCCTTCTAATGCTTTTTGACCATCTTTATCTACTTTTGTAATTTCTACTGAACCTTTATCTACTAGCTCATTCTCTACTTTTAGTGATAAAACTTCTGTCATACCTTTTTTGATTTCGAATGATACTGGTTTCGCTAGTTTTTTATATCCTGGTAAGCTCTCTACCTCTACTAGCTTATATTTTCCTACTGGTAAATCTGAAATTGTTGCTTGTCCTTCTTTATCTGTCGTTATTTTTGTTACTACTTTGCCTTTTTCATCTTGCACTTCGAATGTTACGCCCGCTAATACTGCGCCACTTTCTTTGTCTACTTTTGTAATCTCTACTGAACCTTTATCTAACAGTTCGTTCTCTACTTTCAATGATAAAACTTTCGTCATACCTTTTTTGATTTCAAATGATACTGGTTCCGTTAATTTTTTGTAACCTGGTAAGCTCTTCGTCTCTACTAATTTGTATTTTCCTACTGATAGATCTGAAACGTTTGCTTTTCCATCTTTATCTGTCGTTACTTCTGTTACTACTTTGCCTTTGTCGTCTTGTACTTCGAAGACTACGCCTTCTAATACTTTTTGACTATCTTTATCTACTTTTGTTACTTCCACATTTCCCTTGTCTAACATTTCGTTTTCTACTGTTAAAGCAAGAGATTTTGTCATACCTTTTTCAATTTGGAAAGTAATCGGATCTACTAATTGTTTATATCCTTTTGGTGCTTTTACTTCTACTAACTTGTATGTGCCAACTGATAAATTAGTAACTTGTGCTTGTCCTTTTTTATCTGTCGTTATTTTAGCGACTACTTGTCCTGCTTCATCTTGAATTTCAAAGACTGCATCAGCTAAAGCATCTTTATTTTCTTTATCTACTTTTGTAATTTCTACATTTCCTGTATCCACTAATTCATTTTCTACAGTCAATTGTAATGCTGTTACTCTACCCTTTTCAATTTCGAATGAAATTGGCTTTTCTAGTGGTTTGTATCCTGCCGGTGTTTCTACTTCTACTAACTCATACTTTCCAATAGGTAAATCTGAAACGTTTGCTTTTCCTTCTTTATCCGTCGTTACTTTTGCAACTACTTTTCCTTTTGAATCACGTACTTCAAATACAACATTTTCTAATGGAGCTTTACTATCTTTATCTATTTTTGTTATCTCTACATTCCCTGTATCCACCATTTCATTTTCTACTTTCAATGATAGGACCTCGGTCATGCCTTTTTTGATTTCAAATGATACTGGTTTTTCTAACTTTTTATAACCAGGTAAACTTTCTACCTCTACTAATTCATACTTTCCTACAGGTAAATCTGAAACATTTGCTTTTCCTTCTTTATCTGTCGTTACTTTCGTAACTTCCTTACCCTTTTCATCTTGTACGATGAATGTTACTCCCGCTAACGGTGCTTTATTATCTTTATCTATCTTTGTTATCTCTATATTTCCCGTATCTACCATTTCATTTTCTATTTTTAATGATAAAATCTCGGTCATACCTTTTGTAATTTCAAACGATACTGGCTCTGTTAATTTCTTATAGCCTGGTAAACTTTCTTTCTCTACTAATTTGTACTTTCCTACTGATAGATCTGAGATTTTTGCTTTACCATCTTTATCTGTTTTTACTTCCTTTACTACTGTTCCAGCTTCATCTTGCACTTCAAAAACTACGCCTTTTAATGCTTTTTTGCTGTCTTTATCTATTTTTGTAATTTCTACTGAACCTTTATCTAACTGTTCATTTTCTACTTTCAACGATAGGACTGTTGTCATACCTTTTGTAATTTCGAATGATACTGAATCTGTTAGCTTTTTGTAGCCTGGTAAACTTTTCGTCTCTACTAATTTGTACTTCCCTACTGATAAATCAGAGATTTTTGCTTTACCATCTTTATCTGTTTTTACTTCTGTTACTACTTTGCCTTGCTCATCTTGCACTTCGAAGACTACGCCTTCTAGTACTTTTTGGCTATCTTTATCTATTTTTATAATTTCTACTGAGCCTTTGTCTAACTGCTCATTTTCTACTTTTATTGCTAAAGCTTTTGTCATACCTTTTTTTATTTCAAATGGTACTGGTTCTGTTAGCTTTTTATAACCTGGTAAACTTTTCGTCTCTACTAATTTGTACTTTCCTACTGATAAATCTGAAACGTTTGCTTTTCCTTCTTTATCTGTTACTACTTTTCTTACTACTTCATCTTTCTCATCTTGGACTTCAAATTCGACACCCGCTAATACTGCCCCGTTTTCTTTGTCCACTTTTGTAATTTCTATATTACCTTTGTCTACCATTGCATTTTCCACTTGTATTGGGAATATGCCGTCCCCTGTTACATTTACTTCGAACTCTGTTTCTTTTAATTGGTAGCCTTCAGGCGCTTTCGTTTCTTTTAAAATATATTTTCCTGGTGCTAACGGTTTAGAGATTGCCTTACCATCTTTATCTGTAACAATATGTTCGACTACTACACCGTCTTTTACTATATCAAACTCTGCATTTGCTAATGGTTTTTCACCATTTTCCGAATCAATTTTCTTTACTTCAATTTGACCCTTTTGCATAGTATTTTTAATTTCAATTGTTTTTGTTTCTCCAGCTTGAAGTGTAACCTCTACTGGTTCTTTTAATTTTTGATATCCTTCTGGTGCTACTGTTTCATAAACTTTATACGTTCCAGGAGCTAAAGTTTGAGGTACTGAAAAACCTTTTTCGTCCGTTTTCAGTTTTGCAACAACTTCATTTGCACTATTTCGAACTTCAAATTCGGCACCTTTTAACCCTTTGTTCGGATTCTCAGAATCTATTTTATGAATCGATACTGTACCGTCTTTTGGAGCTTCAGGCGGCGTAATAGTTACTTCTTTTGATGTTAATGTTTTATCATCAAAATGTAATTCCGCTTTATTAGGAATCTTCTTATCTACGTAGGAAGATAAGTCTGCATTATTTTTAATTTTCGCCTTGATACTAAGATTGATTCTCTGGTCTTCATATGACTTATAGTCAAAACTCTCACCAAACGTAAATGTTACTTCACTTCTTTGTTTATCTATATTTAACGTTCCTTTAGAAGTAATATCTTGGCCATTTTGATCATACACTTTTGCCTCTAATACTTCTAAAACATCTTCTAAATCATCACTAATTACCATAGATGTGTATTTAGGAGGATCGTTCGGTATGTGTGTACCAACTTGATATTGAATCACTTGATCCATTTTTGTTAACTGCTCATTCTCTACAAGCTTGCCATTCTCATCAACTATATTTTTTTCAATGCTAGGTGGATTATTGTCACCTGAACCGGATCCTCCCCCACCACTTACAAATACTTGTCCTACTTTTTCTTCAGTTTTAATATTTTTACCTTCTAATTTCACAGTATTTTTATGAGGCTTTGCAGCAGGATTTGTAACCTTTGTTTTATATCTTAAAATATAGCCTTTTGAACTGTCTGGAAACTCAATTGTAAATCCAGCCTTTGTTGCATTAATTTTAATGTTAGATAAATCTGCTGGCTTAATATTTGTTGGTGCATAACCATCTTCAAATACAGCCTCTTCTAATACTACGCTGTCTGTAATTAACTCATGCCCAGGTCCTAATGTATCTGTTAATTTAAGATCTTGCATTTCTGTTCCAGTTGCATTTACATATACAAGCCAATCAGCAATCGAAGGATCTTCTTGATTATAAGAACCCCATTTCAATAGATTATCTGTATTGGGCTGTGGCTTCGGTCTCTCTGTCGTATTACTTACATTTACTTCTTTATTGACGATTTGACCATCAACGTTAAATTCTAATGGAATTTCTTTAACACCATCATATGCTTCTAGACCAAAGTAGAATTCTACGAATAAAGAACCTTTAATGTTATTCTTTCCTTCTACGTAATCACCCATAGTACACGTTAATAGACCCTTTTTCATCTCACATGTACCAACTGTTTTTCCTTCAGCATCTTTTAAAGGAAAACTCATATTCATAAGGTCTTTTCGAAACTCTTTTGGCATATCAATTGTGAATTGATCTCCACTTTTTATTTTTTCTTTAGCTGACCACTTTACTTCTACTTTCATACCATCTGAGGCTTGATACGGTTCAGATGTCGTGCCATCAGTACGGGAAATATTAATTTCGTCCACTGGACTTTTCATCACAGCAGCTTGAATAACTGGAGCCCACACATTCAGCACTGAAAATAATACTAGAAAAACTAATGAAACCATTGAAATATGTCTTTTAGTACTTTTCATTTGCATAGTTCCCTCCTATTTTTTATATTTATATAACAAAAAAAGACCGTCCGGTTGCATCAAAAATGTGCAACCAGACGATCTTAGTAACCAATATGTATTACCGTAGACTCTAAGCTTTGCGGCCTATCCTTTCGAATAGTGTGCTAAAAATATCTTTTATTCTTTTTTTGTTTCATTTTCCTCTTAAACCAAATATTACTATACCGTCTGGACGGTTATAATTCAATACTCTATAAAATTGTTCTATTTTTCTAATAAAAAAAATAATTCACCACTACATTAAAGAAGCAATGGTGAATTATTTTCGCATTATAAAGTTCGTATATTCTATTTATATGAATTACTAATAAGAGCTTGAATCACTTTTTCTCTTAACTCGGGGCTTAGTCTTCCAACCCCTAAATATTCCGAATACCATAATCCATCTGCTGCTAATCTAATAATTGTTGCACAAACTGAATCTATCTCATCATTTTCTATATTCTTTTGCAGTTGCTGAAATGATTGTTGTAATGGCTCAAGTAATTCAGGTTTTAACATGAATGCTGCCATCATACTACTAGATAACTCTTCTGTTCTTCTCTCATTATTTAATCTTTCCTCTACAAAAGAGCGAACCCATCTCCCTTTCCTCTCTGAGTCTTCCGCTACTTTATTGTAAATGGCCCCTTCATAATCCTCTACCCCTCTGACTATCATACCTTCTATTAAAGCTTCTTTATTTGAAAAGTGATACAATAATCCACCTTTACTTACACCCGCCTCTTTTGCCACTGCTTCTAAGGTTAATTTAGCAACCCCTTTACATTGCACAATTTGAGAAGCGGCCGCCAAAATCTTTTGCCGCGTTATGCTTATACTCATTCCTTTTTAAAACCCCATTTCTACTAAATTTATATAAATACGAATCTTATTTTTAATATTGTTGATTACTACTAAGTATTTTCTTTATACAACAAAAGCTTCATTACCTTTGAATTTTCAGTTACTTATTCTATTAAGAATTTCCATATCATTCAATATGATAACATTAAATACACAAAGCTGACTATACATCTATACTTTTGTATTTATTGAAAATATATCCATTAATAAAATTTACCGATTTAGTCCTTCTTATTACTTTATAAGACGGCAGTAATTCTTTCAGCACTAAATAAAAAATGTTATTACTCCCATTGAATTGAGTAATAACATTTCACTTAACAAATTCGCTGCCAACTAGCATCCTTCACATCTTCACTAGTCGATTTTCTAACTAATCCAATAAAACATTCCTCGCAAGCACCAAATACAATAAAATTTTTCTGTGCTTGTCTTAACGAGACTTCATTTGCACCGCCTTCAAAGTCAGGATCGTTAAACTGTACCTCATCATCTTCCCAGTAACATATATTACAAATTTCATATGTACCTGGTGGTTCTTCTTCTATTGTTCTATACCCGCAGCACGGACATGTATATTTCATTCTGTTACTCCATTATTCATTTCTTTTTTCTCCCATATATTCCGGCCCATAAAGAATGTAACAGCGCAAATCATAGTTATTACCATGAAAGTAGTATTAGAATCCTCATATGTAGTTGGAATTCCAACCGTTACAGAAACAATACTAAAAGCTAAAAGTAAATATAATAATAAAGATAGAATATAGCTTAGTTTAAATCGTAAAATGATACCTCTAAACAATAGCTCACCAAGTAAACAGCCACCTAAAATAATAGGTACTCCGAAATACAATGTAAGGACTCCCATTTGCGCAGTAGATTGAATTATCTTTCCAATTATGTTCGGCGAAACCAGCTCACTATTGTTTCCCATCCTATCATATAAATCAAGTGCTGTTGCTGAAATAAAGAAACTTAATATAGAAAATGAATACGGTATTAAAAATTTGCTCACTCTCATTCACCTCGCTTTTTTCTTTACATATATTATTCATTATTTTCGCATAAAAAAATAGCCCGTCTTCCGCGAAAGACGAGCCGTTCCACTTAATTCTCACTTAACTTCTTCTTATACCAATCCTGCATTCTCTCCGCATCTTCTACTCTCGTATGCTCTATTTTGTAACTAGATGATGCACTCGAAAACTTATACGTACATAAATCCGCACGGCGCTGGAAATATGATTGTGTCTTCTCCATTGATTGGACGTGTCTTCTTCTAATAAGTCCTGTATATTTTCCGACGCTACGATAGACAAGTGTAATTTGTTCTCCGTTAACACTGTAACCATTTGTTTTAAATGTTGCGTATCCAAGTGTAAAGATAAGGATTGCGAGCGGTAGTAATGCCCACATGATGTAATACTTTTCAAAGTATATGCTTATTCCAGTAAGCGGGATTGCGAGCATAGCGAAAAAGATGAAACTATCAATGAGATAGCGGCGCAATGCTGCTTTTGGTAACGAAGTAATATTTGCATTCAGTTCGTATGGTAATTGTAAATGCGCGAGTAATTGTTGCACTCGATCTTTTCGAATGATAGGATGCAGTGTAACTTTTTCTTTTTCGTCACCCGTTCCCTTACTTTGAATGACTTCTACTTGCACAGCACAATAACCGAACGGTTGGCGTAAAATACCTTCTTTTATCGTAATCCCTTGAATACGGTGCAATTTTAGTACGAGTTCTTTTTTCTCCAGTAATCCTTGCGAAATACGGACTTCGTCATTTCTTCGATTCACTGTGAAATCTCCATGTTTTAGCGCATAACCAATTGTCGATATAATCCACGAAAGGACGAGCAAAATAGCTATCATAAAAATCCAGCCATATATATCATGTTCCATTACATACGACTTTACGCTATTCTCTATCCATTTCGGAATGTACTCATCTACTTGGTGATACACAAAAAAGATTAATGAGAATAATAATCCAAATTGACCAGATGTAACAGAGGCTATTAAAATCTCTTTCCACGTTAATTTGTACTCTGTCGTTTGTTTTTCCTCTGTAACAATTGCTTTTTCTACTGTATTTTCTGCTGCTTCGTCTAACGTTTTTTCTGCTTTCACTTCTGGAGTTGGCTCATTTAGCAAAGTAATAAGCTCCGTCGCCTCTTCTACCGTAATTCCAGCTAAGCTAACTTCTGCTTCATCGCCCCCGCCAGCTGTTTCAATCTGAATTTTTTTCAAACCGAGCATTTGGTATAGTACGTTAGAACTTGTATTAATCGTTTGAACACGTTCTTTATTTAAGTAGCTCTCCTTCTTTACGAAGAGACCTTGCTTCACATGTAATACGTTATTTTCGACCCAGTATGTTGTGTAATACCATTTTTCAAACGCTGAAAAGACGGTGAGTAAACCGAATGCAGCGGGAATTAAATACCAAAACGGGAACTTTCCGTTTAAGCTAAACATGAAAATAATGAGTGGTATAAAGTCTGTTATTTTTAACTCTAATAACATCGTGATTGGATGCTGCCTTTTATACATCCTCATCACTCACTTTCGCTAATTCTGCGATTTTCGTTTTCAACATTTCAGCTTCATACATCGTTAAACCTGGGATGCTATGAGAAGTTGCTGCTGTTGAAATGTGTAATTCTGCTAATCCGTATTTTCTCATAATTGGCCCTTGTTCAATCGTTACGTGCTGTACACGAATCATCGGCACTAATACGCGCTTAACAACGAAAAGGCCATGCTGAATTTCAAGTTCTTCTTCATTTAGTTGGTAGCTGTAATAATGTTGACGTAGTTTCGGAAACGTAAAGTAATCAAACGGTGTATATACAATTGTTAATCCGATGAGCACATAGAAAATCCAAGCCCACCAATTAAACTTAATCATAAAGAAAAGATATGCAAAAATGACTATAATACTGATTCCTAGCTCAATTAAAGAACGCGCTTTCCACACCTTGACCATGTCAGGGTGAATTTCATTTTTCAATGGATCCATGTAACCACTCCAAATCTAGTAATCTAATATATGAATACTCTTAATCTATATTTTACGTAACTTTACAGAAAATTGGAATTTAATCTTCTTTCTTCTCAGGAATAAAATATCCGAACCAAAGTAGCCAAATGAAACCGATTAACTTCATCCAATTTCCATCCGCTTGAAAAGCTTCAATCATACCTGGTATTTTATAAACCCCAATAAATCCAAGAAAACCGAGCCACCAGTTTTTTTGCATTTTCATTTTTATTCCTCCTTCATGACGTTTTTCACATTTCGAATCCAAATTTCTTTATACTTTAACTGGAATCCCATGAGCATATAGTTGCTCATATTATCGATCACGAGCGCTAGCGTATGAGCATTTTCTTCCGTTTCATGTTGTGACACAACGCCCAATCTCGCACCTTTCTTCAATAAATCGTGGAAACCATGTAAGAAATCCTCTTGTATTTCAAATAAACGTTTCTGGTACTTTTCATTTCGCGATGCAGTTACGATAAATTCATTGATAACGCGTAGTATTCCTTCTTGTCCTTCATACTCAGAGAGCATATGTAAACCATCTGCGATTAGCTTTTCTGCAAAGTTTTCTTTCGTATACTGCTCTTTATCGAAGTAATTTGCAAAATGATAATCAGAAAAAATCTCTTCAAATAAAAAATCAACTAACGCTTCTTTAGAAGAAAAATGATAGTAAATAGCCGGTTTTGAAATACCTACCTCTTTCGCAATCATAGAAAGACTCATCTTCTCAATGCCGTGTTCTGCCATAAGTTTAAATGATGCCTCTACAATGTTCTGCGATGTTTGTAAATTCTTCGTCATACTGTACCTCACTTATTTTTACTTACCGGTCGGTAAGTAAATTATAAAACAAAACGAAATGATTTTCAATTTAGTTAGCACTACAGAAGGTGTTTATTGGAAAATACAGAAAGTTATAAAGTAAAAGCAACATATAACAATAAGGAGGATATCATATGGGACTTGGTGGTAATGGCGGTAGTGGTGGTAATGTCGGCGGTGAAGCGGGACAAGCTGGTAAAAGCGGATTTTCATTAATCATTGTACTTTTTATCGTATTGATTATAGTTGGAGTTAGCTATATCGGACTTAGCTTCTAAGAAAAGGCGTCCTACATTACATATGTAGGACGCCTTGTTTTTAATCTCTATTCAGCAATCGCATACGATAACAATTCATCGTCACTTCTCCAAGCCTTTGCAGTAATTGATAGTTCGCATATGCGCCGACTGGGGCACCGATTACTGGGACGAGCTGAAGCATTTTTGCTAAATCGATATAGTCTCGGTATTCTGTTTGGAACTTTTCCCAGTCCATATGATTTTCTTTTTCTGTATCCCACGTTTCGATTGCTTTCCATATTTCTTTTCTGTGATCGTCACTTGAAAAGGCAAGTTGGAAAACGTGAAGGATAAAAAGACGCTCTTCTTGTTTACTCGTATCAAATCCGTACAATGTCGCTGCATCGAATAAAAATTTAATTTTAATTGTAAGTAAAAGCGGAAAGTCAGCAAGACCGAGGAGAATACCACCAGCTCCAGTCCCTGCTCCTTCTGCCGCTGCTATTTTTTTGTACTCATCCATTTTTTTACGAACTTCATCGTCACGTCTTTGCAGTGACCATGTCGTCTCTTTTAGCTTCGGCTTTATAAAGTTTGACCCGGCGCTAATCGTTTGCACCATCATACGAATCGTCTCTGTTAGTACCTTTTGTACTTTCGCCGGAATGAGCTGTTGCACCTTCGTCTGCACTTTTTTGGAGAACCGTGTCATCATAGAAGAATCTTTCATGAATGTAGCTTTCCACTGCTCCAGCTCTTTTATAACCTTTTCTTCATATGTAATCATAGGTTCATTCCTTTCAATTTAAACGCTCAATACGTTTTGCCCCGTATTGATAAACGAAACCGATACTAAATACTATGCTCACGACTAGTAAAATTCCCGTCATCATGAAATCTTTCGTCGCAAGTGCAAATATAATTGTAAATATAACACTGCCGGTAATAAGGATCGCATTTAGTAAAGTAAGAAAATCTTTCTTCTTCTCTTCTCCCCCTACTGGATACAAATCAAGCCAAATTTTCATGCGATGATGTTTCCATAAAGTTAATAGCTGATAACCGATTAAGTATAGGAAGATAAGGCTTACGATAAATCGTCCATATAAAAATGGAATGAAGTAAAGAATTACTCCGCCAAGAGCGAGCAGACGCACATATAATCCAAAATAATTACCAGATCTTAAAAATGTTCTCGTATATAAGTATAAATATGTACGCTTTTCGCCTATCATCGACAGAATGAAATCTAGCCATTTTCTGCGGGCTACTCTTTCTTTTAATGCTGGTACATCAACGAACATATTCGCAATGCGGTACAGCAGCATCATCTTCTTACCTTCTTCGGAAATTAAATACTCCCAGTTTAGTGGCTTTCCTTTGACCATTTGATGCATGATAGCAAGGTATAACACCATGAGAAGGACGATTCCACCAATGAAAAGAACTGAAGTACGTTCTACAAGGAAATATACAAATAAACCGTTTAGGATAAAACGAATAAACCAATCAGCCCTTTGTATATTTTGATCTGTTAAAAATGACTTTTCCCACGCTACAAATAAATTCCACGCTTTTACAATGACAAATGCGAGTACGATCCATATGTAGCCAGCTCCTGTTTGCTTCATTTGTTGGAAGTATAACGGAGCAAGCGCGGCTGCTACGATTGCGATTATGTATAACTGAATCATAAATGTAAAAAGAAATGCCTTTGTGAAGTAAGGTTTTAACTTTTCTTCAACTGGCAGTAAGTAAACGAGATCCGCTTCTTTTAATAACGTTTGAATGGATCCAGCCGTTAACACGAGTCCAATTAATACTGCCATTACGAGCGCAGTTGGAAACGAAGTTGTTAACGTTTGTAACCATTGCTGGTAATAATACGCTCCCGCACCGATGATGAACACGAAAATAAATTTCAAATGATCATTAAATACGTATTTACTATATGTACGAACTTCTTTTAGAAAGTGACGAAATCGTTCTTTCCATAACGCTGTGCTATTCATAATCTTCTTCCTTTGTTAGCGCGATGTAAATATCATCTAACGTTGCACCTGGCATATTAAACTGTGATTGCAGTTCAGATAGCGTTCCCTTCGCTCTTACTTCACCTTGATGCAAAATAATGAACGAATCACAATAACGCTCTGCCGTCGCTAAAATATGTGTGCTCATTAAAATACCGGCACCACTCTTTTTCATTTGGTCCATCATTTGAAGAAGGGATTGAATCGCTAACGGGTCTAATCCAACGAAAGGTTCATCTACTATGTAAAGAGATGGCTCCACTAAAAATGCGCTCATAATCATTACTTTTTGTTTCATCCCTTTTGAGAAATGAGATGGAAACCATTTTAAACGATTTTTCATACGAAACTCTTGTAGTAGTTGTCCTACACGTTCTTCATATTGTTTTTCATCCACGTCATACGCCATAGCTGTTAATTTCAAATGCTCTTCTAACGTTAATTCATCATATAATACCGGCGTTTCCGGAATAAATGAAAAGCTAGAACGGTACGCCGTCATATCATCACGAATTGTTTTCCCATTAATTGTGACAGTTCCTTTTTTCGGTTCCATTAAACCGATAATATGTTTAATCGTCGTACTTTTACCAGCTCCATTTAAACCGATTAAGCCGACAAGTTCGCCTTTATTAACAGAGAACGAAACGTCTTTTAATACAGGTCGTTTCGTATATCCTCCTGTAACATTTTCTACACGCAATAACTCGCTCATACGACACCACTTTCTTCATTAGTATTCATTCTATATTCATCTTACCAAAAATTATGCTGTACTACATAGTATCCATGTACTCAAAAAAATTTTTTAAACTTATTAGCATATAATTTCCCGAAAGCGGACATCATAATTATTGAAGAAGGAACACATTGAAAAAGCAACCACCAATTGATGAGTACAACAACATAGTGAAGTCATCATGAAATGGGGTGTCCAAGTTGGACAATGAAATTTACACATAACCAGATCATTTGTTTCATTTTCGAAACGGGGTGTCTCTGAAAGAGCATATACTGTTTTAAAAAATAAACAATTTCATTTTAAAAAAGATTGCAATTCATTTCACTTGAAAATGGGGTGTCTGCGGCAGAAACTTTAGCCGATTTACCGTGCATTTCTTAAATAAATGAGGTGTCTGCGAAACGTAAATTACGATAATGCTTTTTCAATCCCTCTTCAGAAAACAGGAAGCTGAGTCAGCTTCCTGTTTTTCGTGTTTGTTCTCTTATGTAATTATGGTAAAATACGGCTAAGGATATTTGAAAGGATGAGATCAATGAATCATACAGCAGACAATTGTATTTTTTGTAAAATCATTGACGGGCAAATCCCTTGCTCAAAAGTATACGAAGATGAACATGTGCTTGCATTTTTAGATATTAGTCAAGTAACAAAAGGACATACTCTTGTTATTCCGAAAGTTCACAAACAAGACATTTTTGCGTTAACGCCAGAAATCGCATCACATATTTTTTCTGTCGTTCCAAAAATCGCAAATGCGATTAAAGCAGAGTTTAATCCAGTTGGCTTTAACCTACTTAACAATAACGGTGAAAAAGCTGGACAAACTGTGTTCCACTTCCACCTTCATTTAATTCCACGCTACGGTGAAAAAGATGGTTTCGGTGCTGTTTGGAAATCACACCAAAATGAATACACTATGGAAAATTTACAAAACATCGCAAGTACAATTGCAAATAGTGTGAAATAATGACACTATAAGAAGGCGTAATACATAACAAGCCACTTCCCTGAAGTCATCAAATTCCGCATGGCTTGTTTCTTTACTTAAAATGCTCAGGGATGATTGTTTGTGCATAGCACATATAAGAAAGATATGCATATTTTTCCATCATGAATACGAACAAAAAATAAGGAGGCCTCCTTTTATGTCAAAAGCTAAATCCTTTATTACAGGTGTTATTTGCGGCGGAGCAGTTGCTGGACTAGCTGTTCTTTTCTCAACTCCTTCTTCTGGTAAAGACATGCGCGGCAAGTTAAAAGAAAAAGGAAATGATATTAAAAAGACTTTAGCTGATATTACAGCTGATACGAAATTATTAAAACGTCAAATCGTTGAAACTGCTTCAGAAGGTAAAGAAGTGTTCCAAGAATTAAAAGACGATATGCACGATACACTTTCTAACTGGAAGCAAGATATTTCTCAAAACAAGCGCCATATTGAGAAAGAAATTTTGGACATCCAAAAGTCAATTGAGAAACTACAAGAAGCTGTTCCAGAAAAAGCGTAAACAAATTCCTGCTTAGTTTTTTGCATATAACAAATATTTTTTATATAAATTGACCTTGACACGGCATGTCGTATAGATATGCCGTGTTTTTATGCATTTACAATATATGTTATCACTTAACATGTAAGGACAACGTATGTATTCATGACTCATAAAACGCTTCCATAGTTATGCATGATTTGTATAGAATGTCATTTTTCCGAAAAATTTTCACAATTCTCACAAAAAGACTTTATTAATTTTTATTTTACTGGCATAATAGATAGTAATGAAAAAAGAATGTTAAAGTGGGTGAGTAAATGAAAAGTGGAGAAAAAGATTACTCGGTAAAAGAAGCGATGATTTTCAGCCAACGCATTGCTCAATTATCGAAAGCGTTATGGAAATGTGTAGAGAAAGATTGGCAGCAGTGGATTAAACCTTACGATTTAAATATTAATGAACATCATATTTTAACAATCGCTTATCATTTAAAAGGGGCTTCTATTTCTGAGATTGCTAAGTTTGGAGTTATGCACGTATCAACGGCGTTTAACTTCTCTAAAAAGCTAGAAGAACGCGGCTATCTTGTATTCTCAAAAAAGGAAGATGATAAACGAAATACGTACATTGAAATTACAGACAAAGGGGAAGAATTACTACTTCGCTTAATGGAGGAGTATGATCCTGAAAATAATTCAGTGTTTAATGGGGCTCTTGCACTTCGTAATTTTTATGGGAAGTTCCCAGAAAATATCGAACTGATTGCAATCCTGCGTAATATTTATGGACAAGACTTTATCGATATTTTTGAGAAATCATTAGAAGATATTGAAGAGAACTTTACAGAATCCGATCAAAAGTTAGTTAAGAAATAATCTATTTATTTTTTCGCAATCATGCTTAAGAATTCATTCATAAGCGGCTTAAATAAACCTTGTTTTGCTAGCGCTTCCGCAGTTTCGTGTACTTCGAGCTGATGTGGAAGCGCTTTTTCAAATTGATCTAACAGCGCATCGAACAAAAGAAGCCCTTCTGCTTTCTCCACTACATATTGCTCGTTCAGTTTTTCACAAAGATTTAGTATACGTTCAATATCTTTTTTACGAGCTTTTTTCTTTATGATCAAAGAATAAAATGGACACTTCTCTTCATCAATCATTTTAAATAGTAGGTCTACATAGTATTCAGCTTGTTCTAATCTTCTAACAACGTCCATTTTCTCCCTCACTTTCTAACACAAAGTCTTCTATTTCCGAATTTTGTAACACGAACAAAATATCGTGTGATACAATATATGTATATGTATTTTAGCCAAAAGGAGGTCTCGCCTCATGACACTTATAACAGTTGTTTTTGTCGCATTTGCACTTCTTGTTATATTTTACACGAATTTCATGACACATACACTGTGTGAACGAAAACAAATAGCTGCGAGCCGCCAGCCCGGTGTCTTTCGGGTTATTAATGTATGTATAACAATTTTATTAATTTCTAGTTATATAGAAATTATATTTCATGGAAAGTGAGGAAGGAAAGCCCCTTCCTCACTTTTTTCCTCTATAAGCAAATTATACCTACAATAACCAATAAAATAAACAGTACAAGTAATAAAATAAGTTGAGAATTCATCCCCATCCCCTCCTCTATTCTGTATATGCGGCATACGCCCAATATGGCACACTTTCAAAATCTGACACGTGCTGGTTAATTTTTCTTTATCAATATGAAAACGGTTCGAAATATGATATATTAAATTTTGTACATATTGCTTATACTATAGAACAAAACATTCATCAAAACTTTATCCTCAGCCTCGGTAAGCCCTGTTAAGCGCGCTTTACCAATATAAAAAAGCAAAAGTATCAGTGAGACTTAATCGGGCTCTTATGAATCAAAATTCATTGGTGTAGGATAAATTAAAAATACATAATAGTAGGAGTGTTTATCGAATGAAGAAAGCTATGCTTGCCTTAGCCGCAACAAGTGTAATCGCATTATCAGCATGTGGAACATCATCATCAGACAAAATTGTTACATCTAAAGCTGGTGACATTACAAAAGAAGAATTTTACAATCAAATGAAGACACAAGCTGGTAAACAAGTACTAAACAACATGGTTATGGAAAAAGTACTTATTAAAAACTACAAAGTAGACGACAAAGAAGTAGATAAAAAGTTCGATGAAACGAAAAAACAAGTTGGTGATCAATTCGATACACTGTTAAAACAACAAGGTCTGAAAGAAGAAACATTTAAAAATATGTTACGTGCTCAATTAGCTCAAGAAAAAGCAATTGAAAAAACAATCACTGATAAAGAATTAAAAGACAACTACAAGCCTGAAATTAAAGCAAGCCACATTCTTGTAAAAGATGAAGCTACTGCGAAAAAGGTAAAAGAAGAACTTGGACAAGGTAAATCTTTCGAAGAGTTAGCGAAACAATACTCTGAAGATACTGGCTCAAAAGAAAAAGGTGGAGACTTAGGATTCTTCGGACCTGGTAAAATGGTTAAAGAATTCGAAGATGCTGCTTATAAACTGAAAAAAGATGAAGTAAGTGAGCCTGTAAAATCACAATTCGGTTACCACATCATTAAAGTTACAGACATTAAAGAGCCAGAAAAATCATTCGAACAATCTAAAGCTGACATCAAAAAAGAACTTATTGCGAAGAAAGTGCAAGATGGCGCATTCATGAACGATCTTATGATGAAAGAAATCAAAAAAGCTGACGTAAAAGTTGACGATAAAGATTTAAAAGATCTTTTCGAAGAGAAAAAAGCTGACGATAAAAAAGAAGAAAAGAAATAATGAAGTAAAAAAAAGCTTGGGCTTCGGCCCGAGCTTTTTTATGTATCCTCTTCGTTAATGAAAGTTTATTTTTTCATTCGTTTAACTAAAACCATCTTTTATGCATTTCACTTAAAAACATTTCTGTAATTTTAAATCCAGAATTTTCTCCTATAATAGAGTCAATCCCGCAATGCGGACAAACTGCTGTGTTATCATCATCCCACCACTCTGTAATTTTTTCTGGATGAAAAATTTCTAAACAATAGAAACAACCACATATAACATCCTTTTCTAAGCGCTTTCTATTACGAGAACAAAAACGATGCGCTTCCTCAAAATATTTTTGCATCAGTATCCCCCTATTCCTGATTTTCTTCTTTGCTTTACTTACATTCTCCTCAATAAAATTGCAATTCTTCCTTAAAGAAAAACACAAAAAAACCTTGATCCACGCCACGCAGAACCAAGGTTTATCTTATTATCATTGATTAAATTCAAAAACTATGTTAAATTAGTACAGAAACACGTTTTCTAAAACGAAAGGAACGTATTTATCCGTATCTTAATTGTACACCAAAACATATCTTCAGTCAACCTCTATTTTTCACTTTTAAAGGAGTGCTACCGTATGAACAAAAAACTTGATTTAGAGCAAAAAAGATTGGATACCGTAATCGAAACGATTAAGGAGCAAATTGATAAACTGGAAAACGAAACTGGCAGACGCCGGGCAGAAGTAATCAATATTCGTAAACACTTTTGGGATGATGTGAAAGTGAACACGGATACTTTTGATGATTATCTTGAAACAGTTATCAACTTAAGACAACAAGCTCAGTCACTAGCTGTCACACAAATTACTCATAAGCACACCTTTAATCGACTTGCCGCACTAAAACGCATGCATAAAGCACCTTATTTTGGACGAATTGATTTCAAAGAAGAAGGAGAATCTGCTGCGGATCAAATTTATATCGGTGTTGCTACACTTACGGATGCTAGCGGAGAAAACTTTCTTATATATGACTGGCGCGCACCTATTTCGAGTGTATACTACGATTATCCACCAGGACCAGCTGAATACAGTACACCAGGAGGCGTAATCCACGGTAATGTGGAGAAAAAATTACAATACATTATTCAAAATGGTGAGATTGATTCTATGTTCGATACGAGCCTCACGATTGGTGATGAAATTCTGCAACAAGCGCTCGGAAAAGGTACGAACAAACATATGCAGAGCATCGTCGCTACGATTCAGCGTGAGCAAAATGAAATTATCCGTCACGATGAAGGCCGACTCCTTATCGTGCAAGGAGCTGCTGGTAGCGGTAAAACGTCAGCTGCCCTTCAGCGAATCGCCTACTTACTATATAAATATCGCGAATGGCTAAAAGCAGATCAAATTATTCTCTTCTCCCCTAACTCTATGTTCAATAGCTACGTTTCTAACGTACTACCTGAACTTGGTGAAGAAAATATGCAGCAAGTGACATTCCAAGAATATTTAAATCATAGACTGAGTAAGTCATTTGACGTTGAAGACCCTTATGAGCAATTAGAATATATGCTAACTGAAACAAATAGCCCTACCTATAAAACGAGAAATGCTAGCATCCGATTTAAAGCATCTACTCAATTTTTCGAGATGATTAGAGCTTACAGACAGTCTCTTGAATCTTCAGGCATGCTATTTAGAGGAATGAAATTTAGAGGGAAACTAATTGCCTCAGCTAAAGAAATCACAGAGCAATTTTATAATACTGACTCCTCTCTCCGCTTCCATAGCCGAATTGAGAAGTTAACGGATTGGCTAAATAAGCAAATAGATGCACTTGAAAAAGCAGAACTGAAAAAGCCTTGGGTAGAAGAGGAAATTGAATTACTTAGTAAAGATGAATACCAAAAGGCTTATAAATATTTACAGAAAAAAGGCGAGTTTGATGACAACTCCTTTCAAGACTTTGAGAAAGAAACAAGAGTACTTGGGCGTATGATTGTCCGTAAAAAATTGAAGCCTCTTCGTAAAGGCGTTCAAACATTGCGCTTCATCAATTTTACAGGTATATATAAACAGCTTTTCACAGATGCATCATGGGTTACTGGGGAAAAACCGAAAGAGTGGGATGATATTTGCTCATTAACAGTAAATATGCTTGATGAAGGAAAGCTATATTACGAGGATGCGACTCCATTTTTACTTTTAAAAGAATTAATTGAAGGCTTCCAAACGAACAGATCGATTAAACACGTACTCGTAGATGAAGCGCAAGATTACTCTCCGTTCCAGTTCGAGTTTTTAAAACGTCTCTTCCCTGCTGCAAGAATGACGGTACTCGGAGACTTTAACCAAGCGATATTTGCCCATGCGAGTGAAACGGTGAATTTCGATACACTTACGAATTTATACGGGCCAGACGAAACAAACGGCATTAACTTAACTCGTAGCTATCGCTCAACAAAACCGATTATTGAATTTACACGTGCTCTCGTACCGGAAGGGAAGAACATTCACGCCTTTGAACGTGACGGCGCGAAACCTACAGTGACGAAAGTAGCTAATCACAACGAACTACACGAACATATTACTGCTAAAGTTGCTGCACTACAAACAGAGCAGCACAATACGATCGCAATTATATGTAAATCTGCGGCTGAAAGCGCCGCTGCTTACGAAGCACTTAATCATATCAAGAATATTAAACTCGTGAAGAGTAACTCAGCCGAGTATGAGCAAGGCGTCGTCGTGATCCCTGCTTATTTAGCGAAGGGTATCGAATTTGATGCTGTTATTATTTACGATGCTTCTAAAGATGTGTACAGCGATGAGAGCGTTCGTAGATTGTTCTACACTGCTTGTACGCGCGCAATGCACGAATTACAACTTTATAGCGTTGGCGAAGTTAGTCCTTTTATACTTGGGGCTGATTCGGAGAGTTTTGAGCTTATTACAACACCTTGATAACAATCAAGGTGTTTCTTTTTTTGCGCAGGATTTGCACCTTTAAAGTAGAATATATCATTTTAGAAAAAACAAGGAGTGGAAATATGAATCATTATTTCATTGCTATTTATGACGGTGAATTTCCTACCGAAAAATTACATACCATTTTACAATCTAATCAAACTTTTACTAACCTAAACTTCCGCACCATTTCAATTTCCTCACCAAGACCTTTCACATTATTAGTTGGCGAAGAACATCGTGCACTCACAACTGGACTTACAGACAAATACCACTTATTAACGAAAGAGTTGCAAACACTTGAGCAGCAAGAAAAGTACTACTATGTATACGATTATAAAATTAGAAAGACCATCGAGAATCCTACCCAAAAATGCTTTCCATTCGCACAAATCAATATAAGTGTTACGAAATTTCATCAGATGATTCAAAAAGTAAAAGACTTAAAACGACCTGTATTTGCAGGTTATAACATCGTCTCTCATGATGCAGACATACTTACGATTGTTGTACTTCTTTCTTCACCTTTATTGGATCCTAACACTTTTGAAAAAGATGCGGAAGAATACTCTTATTTACAGCAACTAACTGAATCAATCTCTCGTTCTGAATTATGTATTTCTGTTAAAGAGAGTGCACTTATTTAAACACGAAAAGAGGGTTATTTATCATAACCCTCTTCTACTATCTATTTCCGTTTGTACTTGATCATAATAATGAATACTTTTATATACAACTTATAATAAGTATCAAGGTGTTTTTCTCATTCTAAACGACATATCTTTACGTCGATATACACTTAGTACGATTCCCATTATAAATGCATGAAACAGAGTTGGTATCAATCCGTAGCTAATAAAAGGTAATGATATAGAAACACGTGGTAATATCCCGAGGGTCATGCCAACGTTACAAATAAAATGGATTACAAAAAGAGTCACTCCGCCAACGAGAAGCAATTTACCATAACCATCATTTATTTTATAAGCTATGTTCATTATTCTTACTGCAAAAAGAGAAAGAATCACGACAAGAACTAGCGCAAGTACATATCCATAATAGTAAGTCAAACTTGCAAATACAAAATCAGTATGGGCAGCACGGATAGACTTTATATTTTCATATGTACCAAACCAACCTGCTGAAGACATCGCCTCTTTTAAACGTAAATACCATAGATCATGCTCTGGGTTTAACATTCCTAAAACTCTGGCCATACGGTATTCTTTTACAGCAGACCAGGAAAGTAGATCCCTAATAATCAATGGTACAATAGGTAAAATCGTAATGAGCCATGCCGTTTTCTTTCCTAACTTACTCCACCAAAGCATAACAAATACCATCGTAATGTAGATGAAAATGGGTAAAAGAATTGATATAGTTGAAAATAAATATAAAGAAAATACGTACAACATGAGAAGATGTATAAACTTTAACCTACTATTATTGAAAAACGAAGCCCAAGCTAAAAAGAAGAATGGTATCGTCATTAAACAGTCAATTTTGATGGGGCCAATTTTTATTATCGCTTCCCCAATCACGTAACCAGTCGGAAAACATTTTATAGCTAACAAGATAAGTATTCCAATTGTATAAAACAGCCACCCGAGTCTTTCTAGCTTCCGGTAATCAAGCAGCATCATCCCAACAGCTGTTGCAATGCCGAGAATTACAAAAATTACTTTGTTCATTAGTAAATCGTTCGTATGCCCAAGAGCGATTATTGGTAAAAACCCTAACCCCATAGCAGCTACTAATAAAATAAGTAAGAACCAATCCACCTTTGGCTTATGAAGTTTGTTAAGTTCCCGGCCAAGTTTAATCGGACTCCCCATTTGTTCAACAGCCTTATCTTCAGCAACTTCCTCACTTAATCCTTTATCCATCCACATATTCTTCGCCTGTTTCAAGTGAAAATTTAGTTCAGCTGCTACTAAGTCCTTCGCTTCTTTTGATTTAATATGGTTCGTAACTTCTTTTAAAAAACGCTCCCCTTTTTTGTTCAATTTTTTCTCACTCCTGTACTAAGCCTTTTAATATAAATCGTGCCTTCGTAGCATTCTTCTCTGCCTTTCGCAGCATCTTGTTTCCTTTATCATTTAATTGATAATATTTAGCTCCTGCGTGATCCCAGCTAGATTGGATAAAGCGATTCCGTTCTAAACGATGTAATAAAGTGTATAGAGACCCTTCATCACCTTCGAATTTTTGAATCCCTCTCCCTCTTAGCAACTGCATCAATTCATAACCTGTTTTTTCATTCATAAGAAGTTGTAACACTGCTAAAAGGATATCTTCTTCCTTTTCGGACGATTGCTTAATTTTTTCGCGCACCTGCTTCTGGTGTTGATCAGAAAAACTCAAATGTTTAAACGTTGTGTTCTCCATTGATTTTCGCAAGCCTTTTAATCGATCTTCCATTTGATTATTCCTCCAATCCTTCCTTCAAAAGTTCCTTCGCTTTTTTCAGTCTCGTTTTTATCGTATTTTCCTTTACGTCTATTACCATAGCAATCTCTTTAATTGAAAGCTCTTCATAATAAAATAGATAAATCACTTCTCGATATTTTATCGGTAAATTCATTACTGCAGAAGCGAGCTCACGGTCCTCCGCATTTTGAATAACAGTTTGTTCGACACTATCATTTTGAATCCCAATATACGCAAATTCATCCTCTGTAACGATTACCTTTTTGTTATACCAACTTTTTATATAGTCCTTACAATGATTGATCGCAATTCTCCATAACCACGTTTTCACATTCGATTTCCCTTTATATGTATGAAGAGATTTATAGCATTTCACAAATATATCTTGCGTTACATCCTCCGCAACCTCTTTATTATTCACATATGAATACACAAGCTGTAAGACTTCTTGTCCATACTTGTTCATTATTCCATCGATAAGGTCCTCCTTATCTTCTATTTCAAACGCTTCTATCGTTAATTCATCCACAGCATTTCCTCCTTCCCATATATTAGACGACGCACTGTATGGAAAAGTTTTATAAATTAAATAAAAAAATGTAATTGATAATAACATGTTTTATAAAACACTTCCTCAGCAAATTACATATAATAAACCGAATAGTCGTTACAATACATTCACCTAAAGAGCGTCTTTCTCCCAAGGCGCTCTTTAAGTTTGCAATAAGGGCTTTGTCTTAGTTTTCTAGTAGTTCTGGATTGCCATAAATGTTTTTATCAAAGTCATTACCGGAAAACTTCTAGGTGATTTTCTTTGAACAAGGTGCCCTTAACTAAATTAAAAAGAGAACCCATTTAATTGAGTCCTCCTAACACCCGATTAAATAATCCACTATTTCATAATAATATCAAAACCAACAAATTCTCCACACTTCTTATCCGATAAATAACACACAAAAAACCACCTAAAGGCTCTCCTTCAGGTGGTTTTTATTTTACGCTAACGCCGCCTACTCTTGTTGATCTACAGGAATTACAGCGTCTGTTAATGCTTTTTCTAATTCAACTGTGTATTTCATTTGAACGCTGTTATCATTTACATATGTATAATACCAGTAAGATTAACCATTTTATAACGAGGCGATTCAAAGGTTTTGAAATTTATAACAAGGACACCTTGAGTAAACGGAAAATATAATAAATATTTCATTAAGGAGGATCTCAACAGTGAATTTTACCAATCAAAAATATTGTCGGTCTCCTACTCACAACTAGATGCAAATCAATTTCTAGTAGTATTCTCCAGATTTACAGGAGGTACAATACATTGGAGTAAATCTAGATAGCGACAATAATAGTTTTGGAGGAAAAAGATGTGAGTGATTTAACAGGTTTTATTATATATTTATTAATGATGTTTATACTAATTCCCGTTCCAGTATATTTTTTAGTAACTAAGATTGTAGTCCCTATTTTAGAAAAGATAAGTCAATTTATTTCATCATTTTTAATTAAAAGCTTCAAAAAACAACTATCCGGATTCATGATAGTTATAGAAGTTATAATGTTAATTGCTACAATTTGGTTTATTTATACCACTTTTGATACACTTCTATTTAAAATTGAACAAGCGGTAAATAAATTTGTTTACGTATGTTCAATTTATTTAACAGTAATCATATTATTTGGAAGCACTTTATCTAATTTACGAGCACACGGTGTAGAGTACAAAGGCATAATTGGAAAAATATCAAAAAAAATTGCTGATAAAAATTTTTATATTATAAACCGAATACAAAATTCTTCTAAAACCCTTTATACATTTTTGGTATATGATTTAATTTTGTTTGTAATAATAGTCGGAATCACTACTTTCCATAATATCTCGATACATCTATTTTATATTTTTTGTTTAAGTATCCCTATTTTTTTAGTTATGTTTGTTTATTTAACAAGAAATAAAGTAGAACAAAATGTCAGGCGAATTATAAGTTACTTTTTAATCATTATTTTAGTAATCTTGAAGAGTTTTAAAGATTTTAGTGTATTAATAGAACTGGATATTCCAAATCCAATCACAGATTATATGACATGGATTTCTATAACAATATTTACTGCTATGGATAGATTTATAAAAGCCATTATAGATGATCGTAACGATTGGAGAAAAGAGCTTGAAGATATCAATGATGGTGAAGAACAGGAAACTATACAAAAAGATAAGCAACATAAAGAAACTCAGATTAACCAGCAACCTGTTATTGCTTCTGTAAGCCATAGTGAAAAACGCTTACTTACTGACGAACTAAAAGAAACATATATCATTTTTGAAAATGGCATTCCGAAAGTTGAATTAACAAAATCTGATGCTATATTCTTGATGGAACAACTTAATGAAATTAAAGAAAAGAAACGTAACTCAAATGAAAACCTTAACTTGTAGGCACCTCACAAACAAGTTGTAGATGACAAGCCTCACTTTACACACTAACCAACCATTTAAAACTAGGGCTTTTCATCCATATGTCTTGTTCCCTATTTTAAAACATAATACAATGAATACGTAACTTAATAAGCTATAACTAGTAGGTGTGGTAATCATCTCTTCCATTTTGAAAAAAGGGGGGGAGGTGATAATATGATCGCGATGTTTGTAATTAAATTAGTGTATGGTATCCTAACCGGAGCTGGCGTTGTCATCGGTAGAAGATACGTCGGTCCGTGGCTAATTTCTGTATACAAAAAAGCGAGAACCACCCTGCTTCGTGGAAAAGGTAAGGGCGGTTCTCGGCTAAAACGTTAATGTAATTGTCTTATAACCGCACCTACTACCACCACAATAGCAAGTTAGGTTACAAAGGCAGAAGTTTCTCAGGCTTCTGTCTTCTTTATTTTATGCAAAATTCATACTAAATACTCTATCATCATTGTAACACATTTTATTTATTTTTAGTCAAGAGAAAAAACCACCTAAAGGCTCCCCTTCAGGTGGTTTTCTATTTTACGCTAAAGCAGCCGCCTGTTCTTGTTGATCGACAGGAATTACAGCGTCTGTTAGTGCTTTTTCTAGTTCAGCTGTATATTTCATTTGTTCTTCTTTGCTCCAGCCTAGTTTCGCAGCCATGTAGTTGATTACTGCTTCTTTCCACTCGTATACCCAGTGGATGTTGAAGAATACAGCGCCTCTGCGGCGTACGAAGAAGTCGACTGGTTTTGCTGTCATTTCGTAATCCATTGCGTATACAAGTGGGATTAGAACGTCTAGCGGCATGTTATATTCTTTCGCTTCGTCTTTATGTTTTTTCGCTAAGTCGAATAGTACATCAACGTTAGAGCCGTAGAATTTCGCGAATTCTTCTGCTTGTGCTGTCGTTAAACCGTATTTCGTACCTTCTCCTGCTTTTTTCGCAACGAATGCTGGGAATCCTTGTGAACCACTTACATGTCCACCAGAGATCGGCATATGTTTCGTGTCGCTCTTCGGATATGCACTATGACCTTCTTTTTGTAGTAAGTTCGTTACGTAGTCTACTACCATTTCAGCCATTTTACGGTATCCAGTTAATTTACCACCTGCGATTGTAATTAAACCAGATTCAGAAGTCCAAATTTCGTCTTTACGAGAAATTTCAGATGCACTCTTACCTTCTTCGTAAATTAATGGACGTACACCAGCCCAGCTTGATTCGATGTCTTTCTCTGTAATTTTCACGCTTGGGAACATGTAGTTAATCGCATTAATAATGTACGTGCGATCTTCTGTTGTCATTTGTGGTACAGCTGCGTCTTTATCATAGAACGTATCTGTTGTACCTACATATGTTTTTCCGCCGCGTGGAATCGCGAATACCATACGTTTATCTGGTGTATCGAAGTAAATCGCTTGACCTAATGGGAAACGTTTTTGATCAATTACTAAGTGAACACCTTTTGATAACTGAAGTACTTTTCCTTTTTTCGAGTTATCTTTTTCACGAAGTGTATCTACCCAAGGGCCAGCTGCGTTTACAATTTTCTTACCGTAAACTTCGTATACTTCTCCGTCTAGTAAATCGATTACACGTACACCACATACTTTTCCATCTTTATATAAGAAACTATCTACTTTTGCGTAGTTAACAGCTTTTGCACCGTGCTCAATTGCTTCTTTCATTACTTCAATTGTAAGACGCGCATCATCTGTACGATATTCTACGTAGTAACCGCCGCCTTTTAATCCTTCTTTTTTTACAAGAGGCTCTTTGTTTAATGTTTCTTCACGGTTAAACATCTTTCTGCGCTCGCTTCGTTTTACACCTGCTAAGAAGTCGTATACACGAAGACCAATTGATGTACTAAATGATCCGAACGTACCGCCTGTATGGAACGGAAGTAACATCCACTCTGGTGTTGTTACATGGGGACCGTTCTCATATACGATCGCGCGCTCTTTACCCACCTCTGCTACCATTTTCACTTCAAGTTGTTTTAAATAACGTAGACCACCGTGTACAAGCTTCGTTGAACGACTTGATGTACCTGCTGCAAAGTCCTGCATTTCAAACACAATTGTTGATAACCCGCGTGTTGCTCCATCTAATGCAATACCAGAACCAGTAATACCTCCACCAATTACGATCACATCTAACTCTTGTTTATTTACTCCGTTTAATACGTCTTTACGTTGTTTACTTGAAAATTTCATGGTAATTCCTCCCTTTGATAACGAAAAAAGAGACCACAAACTCCGCTATAGATTTCGCCTCTATAGCGCGTTGTGGTCTCTCCAAATCTCCTACCGAATTATTAACTTGTCACCATTATAACACTGTTTATGATTATTTGAAAGCTTTTGTTGCTTCAATTGCTTTTTTCCATCCAGCATATAGCTCTTCGCTTGTTTTCGCTTCCATCGTTGGTTCAAAGCGTTTGTCCATATGCCACTGTTCTTTAATTTCATCTTGGTTTTTCCAATATCCAACCGCAAGACCAGCTAAGTATGCTGCACCTAGAGCCGTTGTTTCGTTGATTACTGGACGCTCTACAGGAACATCTAAAATATCACTTTGGAACTTCATTAAGAAGTTATTTTTAACCGCTCCGCCATCAACGCGTAATGTTTTCAGTTCAATACCTGAATCTGCTTCCATTGCGCATAATACATCTTTCGTTTGGTAAGCTAAAGATTCTAGCGTTGCACGAATGAAATGCTCTTTCGTCGTACCGCGTGTTACACCAAACATAGCGCCGCGTACTTCACTATCCCAATAAGGTGTTCCTAGTCCAACGAATGCTGGTACAACGTATACACCGTCAGTTGATTCAACGCGACTCGCATACACTTCACTCTCACTTGCATCTTTAAACATGCGCATTCCGTCACGTAACCATTGAATTGCAGAACCTGCTACGAAAATACTTCCTTCTAATGCGTAGTTTACTTTACCATCTATTCCCCATGCAATTGTTGTTAATAGGCCGTGCTCAGAAGCTACTGCTTTTTCACCAGTGTTCATTAACATGAAGCAACCAGTTCCGTAAGTATTTTTCGCCATACCTTCACCGAAACAAGCTTGTCCAAATAATGCTGCTTGTTGGTCACCAGCTACACCTGCAATCGGTACATTTTGGCCGAAGAAGTGGTAATCAATTGTTTCTCCGTAAATTTCAGATGATGGACGCACTTCTGGAAGCATGCTCTTTGGTACTGTTAACATTTCTAGAAGCTCATCATCCCACTGTAAGTCGTGAATATTAAACATTAACGTACGTGATGCGTTTGAGTAATCTGTTACGTGTGCTTTACCACCAGATAGTTTCCATACAAGCCACGAATCAATTGTTCCGAATAATAGATCGCCGTTTTCTGCTTTTTCTCTTGCACCTTCAACGTTATCTAAAATCCATTTTACTTTCGTACCAGAGAAGTATGCATCAATTAAAAGACCTGTTTTTTCGCGAACCATTTCGCTATAACCTTTTTCTTTTAACTCATCACAAATTTCAGCTGTTTGGCGAGATTGCCATACGATTGCGTTGTAAATTGGTTTACTAGTTGTTTTATCCCATACAACCGTTGTTTCACGTTGGTTCGTAATACCGATACCTGCGATTTGTTCTGGTTTTACATCTGCTTCGCTTAAGCAAGTTGCGATAACTGCTAAAATAGATCCCCAAATTTCTTGTGCATTATGCTCTACCCAGCCCGGCTTTGGAAAATGTTGTGTAAACTCTTTTTGAGCTGAATGAACAATTTCACCTTTTTTATTGAAAAGAATTGCGCGTGAGCTTGTTGTTCCTTGGTCTAATGAAAGAATATATTTTTTCATATCGGTTTCCCCCTTATGCTACTTTTCTACTATTTGTATTGCTTCCGCTTTTTTTACTTGTCATATAAGAGATTGCTAGTACAATCACAGTTGCGATAATCACATAAATAAGTGCTGAATTTTGTTTTCCTTCAAATACAACTTGATGGAATAAACCTGCAAGTGATCCACCTAAAATTGGACCAACTACTGGAATCCATGCATACTTCCAGTTTGAACCGCCTTTTCCTGCAATCGGAAGGAAGAAGTGTGCGATACGCGGACCTAAATCACGCGCTGGGTTAATTGCGTATCCTGTTGTCCCACCTAATGATAAACCAATACTTACAATTAAGAAACCTACGATAAATGGATTTAATCCATCTGCAAATTTATTTGCACCAATTGCTAATATACCAAATACTAAAACGAATGTTCCAATCATTTCACTTAAAAGGTTTGCAAATGTGTTCGGAATTGCTGGACCTGTTGCAAATACACCTAACTTTGTTCCTGGATCTTCTGTTTCTTTCCAGTGTGGTAAGTAATGTAAATATACGATAACTGCCCCGATAATTGCCCCAATCATTTGTGCTACGATATAACCTGGTACGTCGCTCCATGGGAACGCTCCCTTAAATGCTAATCCTATCGTTAAAGCTGGATTCAAATGTGCCCCACTAATTGATCCAACCGCATACGCTGCAACCGCTACTGCTAAGCCCCAGCCCATTGTAATAACAATCCAACCTGAATCTTTCGCAAACGATTTCTTTAAACTTACACCAGCACAAACGCCGCCACCAAGTACGATTAACAACGCAGTCCCTATTAACTCTCCTAAAAATGCTGACATAGTATCCCTCCACAATCAATTTAAACGCTTTCAAATGTGATAGAGGTAAAATGAATGGCCATTCGTTTTTGTCAAAAGAAAAAGACCCACAGCTTGCACGCTTCTATATAAATTTATATAGAAACAATGAAATGTGGATCTCTACTTTTCTCCGTCACGTTTATTAACTTGTCTATAATGTTAACCGTAAATGAAAGCGGTGTCAACGAAAAAATTCACATTTTCGTCACTTTTTTTGGTAATGTTTCCATAGTTCACGTTTTGATGTCGTAATTGCTGTCGCACCAGCATTTAATGCTCTTTCCACATCTTCTACAGTACGAATAAAACCACCTGCTAAAATCGGTACACCAGTACGCTCTTTCACTTCAGCGATAACATCCGTTAATGCTCCAGGAAGTACCTCAATATAATCCGGTTTCGTCTTATCTAAAAGATTGCAGCTCTTCTCCATCGCACTCGAATCGATTAAAAAGATGCGTTGTATTGCCACAACACCTTTTTGCTTCGCCTTCATAATAACACTCGCCTTTGTTGAAAGTAACCCGTACGGTCTAAACTCCTGACATAAATATTCCGTCGCATGCCCATCACTCTGCAAACCATGAATTAAATCCACATGTAAAAATACCTTTTTACAATATTGCTTCGCAAGTGATATAACACTCTTCAATTGGCCGACATGAATATCTAAAATAACGATATATTCATACGAACTATGTAATAGCTTTTCCAAATCTTTAATTTGCCTCACTGCCGGCAAAATTTTCTGTTCATGAAATTCCATTCTATACGTCCCCTTCTTTATGTCATCCTATCCTTTATAGTACACAATTTAAGTGAAAAGAACAGCTAGTGTCGGGGATTTCTTTCAAATCTTTCTCTTATCTATATATTTTCTTCAACTTATCAGAACCTATACCACCTATAATCATGAATACAAGGGGCAAAAGATTCATTACATATGGCGCATCTGCTACAATTGTAATACTTGCTCCAGCAAACTTATTTAGCATCCATACAACGATTTTTGCAATAAACAAAAATACTCCTATCATAAATAGACTATCCAAAAACACCTTCCATTTTGGATACGCCAATTGCTTACTATCTTCAATTATTTTCTGCGTCAATTCTTCATCACTCCTTAGCAGTTCATCAATTGTAATACCGAACAGATCACTTAAATGAATAATAATTTCAATGCTCGGATAGTTCTTTCCCGTCTCCCATTTCGAAACAGATTGCCTACTTACATGAATTTTTTCAGCCAAATCATGTTGCAACCAATTTCGTTTTTCTCGTTCTTCTTTTAAACGTTCGCTAAAAATCATACTGTGTTTATCACCTCTCTACGTCTAGTATGGACAAATACATAATGAAGAGTAAAGCGAGTTGTCGTTGCGTTAGCTGTGCAACTTGTGCGTTACACCTAAAAATAAAGCTATGTAGTATGTCGATTTCATATATTTTTCTTCTATAATAATTTCCCGAACAATAATACAACGAACAGATACTAGTTAAGACTAGATTAAGCATAAAAAAATACGCCATCCTTTCTTATCATTCTCCAGAAAGAATAACGTAAATTTTCATTTTACTCATCATTTTTCGGACTATATGAAAATCCCGGATATTTCACAACAGGCCACTTCTCCTTACGCAGAGAATCCATTACTTGCGGCCCAACACGTATATTACTCTCCACTATTTCTTTAGGAGTCAGTGCCATCCATTGATTTAACGATACATCTTCAAAACGATTGCTTCTGAACATCTCTAAAAACCATAATGTTTCGTCACCTGTATTTTGGATATAATGCCCCGTCGCAAATGGTACATATCCGACATCACCAGCTCTATAATCAAATGTTCGAGCTGTACCATTTCCAAGAAACACCGTCATTCTCGCTTGCCCGGTAAGATAATATTGCCACTCATCATTATTCGGGTGCCAATGAAGCTCTCTCATTCCACCAGGCTCCACTTCAACGAGCGCTGCTGCGATTGTTTTCGAAATAGGGAAATTTGTAGAATCTACAATTCGAACGCTACCACCAGGCGTCTTAATCGGCTTTTGTTTTAACAATTCATGTTTAAATGTTAAAGGAACTTCTCCTTTCGGCGACTGAACTTCCTGACTCTCAAGCGAACCTGGTACCTCTCCCTGATAAATATACACTTGCTCTGAAGGAATGGAATGAAAAGCACTTTCCGGCACTCCGAAGTTAGCCGATAGCACTTCTTTCGGCGTATGTGCAAACCAATCAGAAATAGCTAAAGTAGATAAATCAGAAAAATGCCCATCATCGAAAACGAGCAAAAACTCACAATGTTCCAATCCTTGAATGGAATGCGGAATACCAGGCGGAAAATACCAAAGATCACCTGGTCCAACATCAGCAATAAAATTCCGTCCATTTTGATCTACAGCCGTTATACGTGCCCGTCCTAAAAGCATATACGCCCATTCCGCTTCTTTATGCCAATGTAGTTCTCGTACTCCACCAGCCGTTAAACTCATATTTACTCCCGCAATCGTCGTCGAAACCGGTAGTTCCCGAGCAGTAATCTCCCGAGACCACCCGCCTTGTTTCAAAATCATAGAAGTGTCCGAGAATGAAAACTTCAAGTTAGGAACTAACCCTGCATCCGTTATAGGCGGAACAAGCATATTCGGATTTTGAATATCCCGCATAACATTACGAGGTCCAGAATCAATCGCACCTGCTCCGTCGCTGCGGATTGGTTGTGGTATACTTCCTCCCGCTTCATTAACAATACGTTTTTTCATCATTACGCTCCTTTTTCATCCGCTTATTAGGTGAAAATCCTCCACCATAGTGTATGAATTGGGCTTTAGATGGTTACAGTTACTATGTAGTTACATTATCTTCCTATCATTATCGTTTTGTTCATTTCTCAACTTATACTAGTATGGACAGCGTCTGGAAAGATAATGAAGAAATTAAATTAAAACTAATAAAAAACCCTGTAAAATTTATTACAGAGTTTTTCACCAATTATTTATTGTTTTACATATCGAATACGAACATTATCGTCCATATGATAAATTTGTAATGTGTTTCCATAACTAATTCCTAACTCTTCACTTGCACCAACTGCACTTACAAATACCCCTTTAAATACTTTATTTTTAGTTGGTTTTACTACCGATACTCTTCGCTGCCTCTTCAAACAGTTTTGAACCTTCTTGTGCTTTACTTAATGATTGATGCATTTTACTCTCGTCTTCTTGGTCCAATGCATCAAAAAGAAGTTGAAAACAATCCGCATACAGTTCCATCGATTGCTTTATCTTCGCCTGTTCTCCCTGTAACTCAGGGGGCGCTTGTAAATTCTTCAGTTTCTTCGTTGTTGCCTTTGCTCCACCTAAACTTAGTTGTACTTCACTTTTCTTTTGTTTGTATGATTTTACGTCTGAATCTGCTATTCCTTCAATTAATTTCATTGTATCTTCAATTTGAGTAGCACCGTTTATGATATCTGCCTTATACCTTTCAACATCAGAACCAGTTACCTTACCAGTTGAAGAATTAGAAGAGGAACTTTGTTGACTACTTGATGAACTACTGTTTGTACCTTCACCTTTCGCTACAGATAAGCTATCCTCTTTCTTGCTATCAGTTGACTTACTCTCTTTTTCAGAAGTCTTATTCTCTTTCTCTACCTTTTGCGTCTCTTCTTTCTTTGTTTCAGCTTTCTTACCATCAGTTTCAATTGTAATACAACCACTCAATAACATAACTGGTAATGCTAAACTTACTAATTTTTTTGCTTTCATGATTACTAATACCCCTTTAGTTGTAAAATTTAATGTAAAAAAGTTAATATACTTAATTAATAAATTTCCCCCGAGTAATTTATTAGAATCTACTACCCATAGATTTCCTGTATATTCATAATCTTTCCATATATAACATTTTACAAAGAATTACATATTTGGTCAAAGGGATTTATGTAGTCCTTAAAAGAAAATTTTAATCACAAAGAAAAGAAGCTAACAATAAATTGTTAACTTCTCAGCTTAAGGAAAAATAGTATCTTTCCTTATCTTCTAATATCTAGGTTGTGATTGAATATTTGTAAGATGAACATCATACATATCAATGATTTCAAGAAATCTATCAGCTTCACGAAAAACATGGTCTGCTAATAATGGATGAATAATGCTCTTTATTTTACATTGCTCAATTAAATCACGTGCTGTTTTCTTAAAATCCCGAAGAGATGCAACTGACACGCGATTTTGATCTAAAAATTGATCTAAAAGAGGAGCTGTTTGGGATTGTGGTTTCATAGATTCTAAGTCAATTGCTTGATACATCAATTCATCAAAATCATTGCTAAAATTTCGTGCTGTATCTACAAGCTTTCTTTCCGACGGATCAAGAAGATGGCCAATAAATTTAGCATGGTCTGCCATAATCCGTAAAAAGAAAACATTTTCTTTAATAATAGCATCAGGAAGAGCATCTAATTTACCTTCATTTAATTGTATTAAACGTTTTCTAAAATAATCAGCTTCCCTACTTGTATGGTCAACTAACAGTGGAAAGTTATTTTGTCCTGGCAATTTACATGTGAGAATCAACCCTAAAATTTTTCGTTTAAACCCCCAAATATTAGTTGCGGCTTGTTGTACTTCTGCATTAAATCTTTTGATTTGCTCAGGATCTGTTTCATTTGTGTAGGAATGCGCTATTTGTTCAATATGTTCAAACAATCGATAAAATTGATTAGCCTCTTCGATTAATTGCGTATCCTCGCATCTAAACCCTAAGCGAAGAAAAAGAGAATGCTCTTTCATGATTCTAGACCAAAAACGAATTTCATTTAATGAACGCTCAACAAACATTACAGATGTAACACCTGTATCAGGATGTAATGAAGTTTCATCCCTATGCATTGTTAATCCCCCCCCCAGTAAAATCCCCACTAGTTCCATTCTTATGAGTAAAAATATATATAAATACCATCAATAAAAGTTTATGATGACTCTCTTATACATGTAAAATTAAACTAATATAACCTTAGCTTGATGAACATATACTGCTCCCCCAGAAAAACAGGCTATCACCTAGATATAAAATCCTACTAGGTGGTAGCCTTTCAAAATTTTTATTAAAGCAATACCGAATCTTTATCACTATCCTGATTACGTTTCTCACGCTCTTCTTCTAAACGCTTCATATATACTTCGCCTTCTTTTTCAATAAACTCATTATCCATATCTTGCTCTTTTTTCGAAGTATATAAAACCATGTAGCCACTTAGTACAATCCCGACAATCACAAGATACACCCACCATGGTAAAGTTTCCAAATCACTTCATTCCTTTCCTTAGACAAGCCTTATTAGTTTCACTTTATGAGGAAGGAAGTGGATTTATGCTTAAAATTTTTATTGTGGATGCTTCGCGAAAAATGCTTGTACATATTCCATAAACTCAATTGGTTCCTGACGAAACGGTGCGTGGTATCCTTTTTCAATAATATGAAACGTACTATTCGCAAATAGCTCATGATACAGTTCACCATTTTTCCAAGAAACACTTTTATCATGTCGTCCCCATATAATTAAAGTCGGTACCTTAATTTTATCAGCTTCCATCGCAATGCGGCGCTCTCTCATTTTCGTAAGCTGATCATAATGCTCTTTATCATCACGACTATTTTTCACTTCATTTTTATTATACTTCGTAATCTCAGTTACAGTTTGTAAGTCCGTCGATAGCGGTGGTACTTCATAACTTTCTTTTTGCTGGAAAGACTCTATCCCTGTAGCATCCGCCAAGATGAGATGCGTCACTGCGTCTGGATATAAATACGCTAAATTGAGGGACATCTCTCCGCCCATTGAATGGCCGAGCACTGCAAACTGATCGTATCCGAGCTTCTTCATTAACTTATAATATAAATTCACTTGCGCAGGAAACGAATACTGAAAATCAACTGGCTTAGAAGAACGCCCAAACCCTAAAATATCAACCGCAATAATCGTATGGTCTCGCGCTAGTTCCGGATAAATATCACTAAACCCATCAGAAGAACCACCAAACCCATGCAGCATAAGTAAAGGAGGTTTTCCCTCACCAATTTGTTTAAAATAAATCGTCTGCCCATCAATTTGCGCCATACTCTCTTTCGTATTCAGCTTCATCATAACAGTATCTTTCACTTCTCCAACCTTCGCAATCGGCTTATCGACGAAATTACAAACAATTAACAAAACGAGCACAATACCGCTAATCATATAAAACTTAAACCGTTTCAAAGTTCCCGTCTCCTTTCTCTTGTTGCTATTTAAAAGTTTTTACATTTTTTGGTTATTTTATGTTCTCTTTTTAATTGTAACTAATACAGTTACAATTAAACTAAAAAAATATAACTCATTTCTGTCACTAATGGTTATTTTGTAACTATTATAGTTACATATTTAAAGTAAGTCAATTCTTTTCTCTACATGGCCTGAAAATAGAAAAAGGGACTTCATGTTGAAGTCCCTTTCTTTGTTATTATAGTTGGCTTACTCCGCCGTCGCCTTTATTATCTGCTGGTGCTCCGCCTGTGTCGCCAATGTTAATGTAGTCTGGTCTTGCTGGTGCTCCTCCTGTGTCACCAATATTAACGTAGTCTGGTCTTGCTGGTGCCCCTCCTGTGTCACCAATATTTACAGCTTGATTTGTAAAAGAACTATTGAACCCAATTGATAATACCCCTACTAATGCAGTCCCAACAATAGCCAAACGAAATTTCTTCATTATTTTAACGCTCCCTTTTCCAATATATTTTTTTGAGCCTTATTATTCATATAAAAATATTTACTTGCCTTAACATGATCATCAAATTCATAAAATTTCAGTGCTAAAATTTCAGTGTATTCTTGAATACAATCCCATAATCTTTCTCTCTCAAAATAAGAAAGTCCTTCTAAAATTACATCTTCAATAATTGATACTGAAGATTTTCCATTGAGTTCTTTCAAAATTTTAAACCGATGTTGAAATTCTTTTTCTCCTAAATCAACACAAATATTTAAACCTTTTTCAACGATTGGATTCGCTAAATTATATTGTCCTAATTTGTAATGTTCACGCGCTTCTACAAATAAGGCTTTAAAGTGTTCTGGGTAGTTTTTGGTCACCTCAGATATGTGACGAATTGCTAATTCTGAAAGATTTTGACTAGCATAAAGCCAAGCTAAATTATGCCGAACCATTAGCATATATTTTTTTTGATCTGCTTTTTGCAATACTTCCATAGCAGAATTAAAGTTTTCTTCCGCTAATTCATAGTGATCTATGTCTACACAACATAGTCCAAAAGCATTTTCACATAATCCTACTTTTATTTCATAACCTGGATATTGTAAAAATGCTGCTTTTGCCCTATTCAAGTAATCTATTGCATGAACTTGGTCATATTTTTGATAATAGAAATTCCCCATCCGATAATGAAACTCCGCATGTTCTATCGGATCTGCAATATATTTCAATAACTTCTCAGCTTGCTCATACTGTTCTTTCGCTTCGTTATAATTTGAAATTAATGTGCAATGAAACCCTTTAAAAAAGTGATAGTAATAAGCTAGAACACCTTCTGCCGGGATTTCAAAAGATTCCACTTTATCAAAACTATCTTCTCTAACCCCAATCCAATCCACTAATGCATCATATCTAAAATTCAACAACGCATGATAAAGCAATACATCCTGATCCACGTCCAAACCACTAATCTTACTTTCAATCTCCTCTTTCATTTCCGTAGCTTTCTCTATATTTTGCTGCAACATTACACGATACCAATCATCTAAAGAATGTTTCATTTGCTCCCGCGTTACTACATCTGCTCCCATACACTCCGCATCCCCTTTTCTCCAAAATTAGTATTTTTATACAATTATCAAAATTGTATATTACCACTCCTTTTCTATGCATTGAAAAATAATTATCAGAAAATTTAATATTTTAATTAATTATACCAAAGTTTTCCTTTTTAATAACTTGAGAAACAATTGTCAGAAAACTTACTAGAATAAATAAAAAAGCAAGCAGTTCCAGCACTCCGCTAAAACTACTTGCTCTCCTACTTACTATCTCTATATTTTTACTCTTTAATAAATTCCTTCGTACTTCTCACTGTATCAATCGGACGAACTAATTTTTCAATTTCTTCACGTTTTGGCTCTAGGAATGGAGGTAAAGATAATTTTTCGCCAAGTGTTTCGTATGGCTCATCTCCCATAAATCCTGGGCCATCTGTTGCAAATTCAAATAAAATTTGTGGTGCAACTCTTGCGTATAATGATTCAAAGAAATGACGGTCTACATAACCAGATGAAGGAAGTCCAACGCTACTGATTCTCTCAATCCATTCTTCTAATACAGCGCGATCTTCTACGCGGAATGCAGCATGGTGAACCGTACCAAAACCTTGTCGTGCTTCTGGAAGAACCGTATTATGTTCTACAATGACAGAAGCACCGTTTCCACCTTCGTTCACTTCAAATAAATAGAATTCTCCTTCTTGCGCAACCTCTTTAAATAATAAAACTTTTTCTAACACTTCTTTGAAGAAACTAAAGTTCGCGATACGAATGAATACAGGGCCTAAACCAGTAATTGCATATTCTAACGGAACTGGTCCGTTTTGCCATGGTGTACCTGATTCTATACCGTTATCAAGTTCATCTGAGATTAATTGATAGTGTTGGTCATCAAAGTCAACGAAAGAAAGAGTTTTCTTACCAAATTGCTCTTTAATTCCTGTATGTTCTACTTCAAGACGGTCAAAACGTTTCACCCAATATGCTAATGCTGCATCAGTTGGCACTCGGAATGAAGTTTTTGAAATTTCATTCGTACCGTGTACTCCTTTTGGAATACCTGGGAAGTCAAAGAATGTCATATCTGTTCCTGCACTACCTTTATCATCTGCAAAGAATAAATGATACGTTTGAATGTCATCTTGGTTTACTGTTTTTTTAACTAAACGCATTCCTAAAACGTGAGTGAAAAACTCATAGTTTTTTTCTGCACTACTTGTAATCGCTGTAACGTGGTGAATTCCTTTTAATTGGTTCATTTTATATTCCTCCAATGGGTTTCATTTATATGTTAAAGTTGTATATTTTCTTCTATTACTTCTCTTCAATCGGTGCTAAATTCGCTTCAATCTCTGCACGCTGATCTTCTAAGAACGGTGGTAAATCAAGTTTTTCTCCTAAATGTTCCACATCTCCATCAACTGTAAACCCTGGTCCATCTGTCGCAATTTCAAATAGGATTCCGTTTGATTCGCGGAAATATAAGCTTTTAAAATAGAAACGGTCGATGATTCCTGAAGAATGGAAGCCTCTTTGTTTCACCTGTTCTTCCCAATAAGCAAGCTCTGCATCGTTTTTCACGCGAATTGCTAAATGGTGAATGCTACCGCGGCCCGGTTTTTCAGTAGGACCATCTAAATATTTCACAACGATTTCTCCAAAAGCCTCTCCTTTAATGGACTGGAAAATTGCTTCCTCTTCGCTGCGGCTAACCTCTGTATAACCAAACATGTCTGTAAGTGTACTCGCCATTTTATCAAGTCTACGAACGGTCATTTCTACAGAACCCATTCCTTGAATTTGATGCTCTGCAGGAACTTCTGATTTCTCCCAAGTTTCCCAGTGCTCTACTTTTTCTCCGTTTGAAACGAGTAGTACTAAGCGAAGACCTTCAGCATCCTCAAATTGCAAAGCAGGACGATTTGCATATGTTGTTATTTCACTATGTTTCACATCAAATTTCTCAAATCGTTCTTTCCAGTAATGTAAGCTTTCCTCTGAAGGAACGAGTAATCCAATTCGAGTAATGGCATTCGTGCCGCGATATGTTCTTCCTACTAATGGAATTTCAAAAAATGATAATTCCGTGCCTGGACTTCCTGTTTTATCTCCATAAAATAAGTGGTACATTGACGGATCATCTTGGTTTACTGTCATTTTCACACGACGTAAGCCAAGCACGTTTTTATAAAAGTGATTATTTTCATTTGCATTTTTCGTAACCATTGAAATGTGATGATGCCCTTTAATTTCATACATTGGTTATTCCTCCGTTTCGTTTTACTAGTCAAGTGATAACTAAAAAAATAACATTTCCCACAACTAATATGGTTTTTAGCTTTTCAATTTATTCTTAATTATGTTTTTGTAAATTCATCTTAGTTTTTACTGTATAAGTTACTTTGTTTTTAATCGAAAACAACTGAGTGTATGTTTTTCATATGACTCAATCGCTTTCGTTACTATCACTTTACACCTCAAGTGATTAAAAAGCAAGAGATTTATCTCAAATTCGAGATATTTTTCGTATCATACTATTTACTTCCTATAAAAATAGCCTCACTAAGCTTTCAAAACTTAATGAGGCCACTTTATTCACAATATTAATTATGGAACGACGGCTTATAGAAAGATCGATTATCAAGTGCAAAGACACGCTCAGTGTATTCACCTGGTTTTGTGCGTCCTAATGCGCGGTCCATCATGTTCATTTTTGCATCTAAGTTATCGATGTAATGCAGAATTTCTGCTTCTTTTACTAATGGTGGTTTTGGGCTACCCCATTCTGCTTTTCCGTGGTGAGAAAGGACGATGTGTTGAAGAATTAATACTTCTTCTGCATCGATTTGCAGCTCGTCTGCTGCTTTACCAATTTCGTTCACCATAATCGAAATGTGGCCAAGTAAATTTCCTTCTAACGTGTATGTTGTAGAAATTGGGCCCGATAATTCGATTACTTTACCAAGGTCATGTAAAATAACGCCTGCATATAGTAAGTCTTTATCTAATGATGGGTATAGATTTGAGATAGCTTTTGCTAAATCAAGCATCGATACGACATGGTAAGCTAGTCCAGATACGAACTCGTGATGATTCTTCGTAGCTGCTGGATAGTCTAAAAATTCGTTTTGATGCTTATTTAATAAATGTCTTGTTAGACGTTGAATGTTTGGATTTCTCATTTCAAATATGTATTGCGTAATTTTCTCAACCATATCTTCTTTTTTCACTGGTGCTTTTTCTACGAAATCTGAGATATCCGTAACTTCATTTTCATTCGCAACACGAATTTGTTTCACACGTAATTGAATACGTCCTTTGTAGTTTAGAATGTCACCAGCTACTTTCACGATTGTTTCCGCTACATATTGTTTCTCAACTTCTGGTGATACGTCCCATAGCTTCGCTTCAATATCTCCACTTGGATCTTGTAAGATTACTGTTAAAAATGGCTTTCCATTGCTTGCGATACCTTTTGTCGCTGTTTTAATTAACAAGAAAACATCGACTTGTTCACCAACTTCATACTCTGCAATTTTCTTTTTCATTCGAATTCCTCCACCAAATCAGTTACTTTTAGTATAGCACACTACAACTCGTTTTCTTTACGCATATGCGTTAATTTTATAATCTGTTTTTCTGTAAAATACGCGAGTAAATGCGCATGACATGTAAAGAATATGACTTGTCTATCCTTTGCAATTTCCTTTATAAGTTCAATCGTACGATTCGTCCTTACCGCATCAAAGTGCACGAAACTGTCATCAATAATAAATGGATAATCATGTTCAAATGTGTTCGCTAACGCAAATCTCAGCGATAAATACAACTGCTCAGCTGTCGCTTGGCTTAGTTCATGACTATAAAAACGCATACCATCGTTACGCTCTACAATAAACGGCTCCGCCTCTGACGGTGAAAAGATTTTACTATATCGGCCGCCTGTTAAATAGACGAAATACTCTTCTGATTTTTGTAAAATACGAGGAAGATGTACTTCATGATAATATTGCTTCGTTTTCGTTAACACTGTCTTGGCGGCCGCATAAGCAGCCCATTTCTTCACTTGTTCACGCACTTGCGCTTTTTTCATTTCCCATTCATGCATTAAATCACCGTACGTACTACCTTCTTCTAAATTCGCAATTTCCATACGATGTTTCGCAATGCGCTCTGTCAGTTCTTTCTCTTTCGTAAGACAGTTTTGCGCGGTTGTCATTTCTTGCTTTAATTTTTCATCATAACCATCAGCCTCATAATGTTCAGCTAATGATAAACTCGTTAAACGTTGTTCTAACAGATCAATTTGCGGTAATAAACGCCCGACTTGTTTCTCAGCATCTTCACGTTTTTCTGCCAACTTACCTGCCTCTAAAAACATCTCTTCATTTGTAGACACTGCGATATGCCATAAACTGTCTCGTTCTACTAATAGTTGTTTCAATTGCTCCTGTGTGAACTCATATTCTTCTTGCCACTCAGCTAACTTCTCTTTTAACTGCTTACAAGTTTGGCGCTTCTCTTTCTCATTTTCCATACGACTTTGTGCCTCGTGTAGCTTACTATACTCCGCACTACCGATAACAGTTTCTAGTTTATGTTCAAATTGCGAAATCATTTCATATAATGAAGATTTTCGCTTGGCTTGTTTCTCTAATTCACGATATAATTGCTGCATTTTTTCCATACGCTCAAACGCAGGTAATATGTGCGCATACGTATAAAATTCAGGGAACGTATAGCGCTTTTTATATACATTGACTTGTTCGCTCATGCGGAACGTTTCTCTCTCCCATTCCTCATACGATGAAACGACTTTATCATACGCTCGCTCCATTTGCTGCAATTTATAAGACTCACGCTCAAATAACTTACGAATCTCTTCGTCTTTTTCTAACTGGTAGCGTACAGTCATCGCTTCTTCACTTTGTCTCCCGCCAGCACTTTGCTGAAGAGTAAGAAGTTCTTCTTGTAATCCACTGGACGGATCTTTATATAAAACAAGAGCAAGAACAATCCCTACAAAAACAATGACACTAATAAATAAGAGCGCTCGGTTATCTATAAATAAGCTTGTAAACAAAACGCCTGTGTTAATAAGAAGTAACAGAAGACAAACTCTTTGCCACTGTTTTTTCTTTTGCATCGCCGCTCCTGCTTTTTCCTCATACTTGCGCTTTATTCGCTCAGCGCCCATACCGATAAACGCCGCATCTTGGAATGACTTTTCTTTCTCAACTAACGTATTTCGCTCTTCATCCGCTAACATTTGTTTCTGAATTTGTCTTATGTTTTCCTCTTGTTCTTCTAATTGCTCCTGCGCTACTTTAAAGCGATCATCAAGCTGTGCTTTTTGCGTTTCTAATTCGCGCGCCTTTTGCACCGTTTGCATAATTAACTCTTTCGTTGCCAAACTCATATCAAACGAAAGAACTGTTTCTTCTTCAAAAGTAGTGCCGATTTGTTGCTCAATTTCTGCAAGCTCTTCTTTTATATTCGTAATCGTTCCTGTTACATCACGCATTTCTTGGCGTGCATTTTCGTAAGACATATGCTGCATACGAAGGTCTTCTACATAACTTTCTTTTTGTAAAAACTCTTCATCTATTTGAATCGATTCTATTTCTGACTGCACATTCTCTATTTTTTTATGGAGCGAATCAACTTGCAACTGAAGCGGCTCCATTTTTGCCTTAATCGCTTCATAGCGCGCCATTCCATCTACAGGAAATTGCCCATTCTCATTTTCTAACACTTTCTCATACGCACGTTTTTCAATAACGAGAGGTTCAAGCGCTGCTAATATTTCATAATCTTGCTTTCGTTTTTCTGCATTCTCTTTTTCCGCGCGAACAGAAACAAGCTTCTCTTCACTTTCTTTTAACTGCTCAACTTGTTTTTCATACGTGCCAATTTTTCCTTGCCACTCTTTCATCTTCTCTTCCAGTTTCTTCATCTCTTGCAATGACACGTTAATTTCTGGTTTACGTCCGCTCGGTTTAAAGCGCTGGTCCATTTCTTTTTCTAGCTTTTTATCGAGCTGCAATAACGCATCACTTCCGACTGCACTTGCCGAAAATAAATAATTGCCGATATCCGCTTCGCCTAGCTGATGAATGTTTTGAAGACCATGCATATCAAAAGAAAAGACTGATTCAAATAAACTTTCATTCATCCCGGTTAATATATCGTGTAAAATTTCTTCGCCACCCGTTTTCCCGTCTTCAAAATAAACGGTTACCTCGCCATTGGCTGTCTTTGGTAATCGTTCAATTTTCAAAAGGCCGTACTTCTCTGTTTGTACAGTGATCGCACCACCATACTTGCCGCCTTCTTTCGGTTCATAACGGCGCTGTCCTCTCGTCGGAAAGCCGAACAAAATACTTTTCATAAACGAGCGAATTGTCGATTTTCCCGCTTCATTTTCACCGTACAACACCGTCAGCGTTGAAAGATCTATTTCCACATTTTCTAATTTTCCGTACCCATAAATATGGAGTTTTTCCATTCTCATTTTTTATCCCTCTCTTGCTGGAATAATTGTTCTAAAATAATATTTTCCGCTTCCTTCTGAATCTCTTTCTTCTCTTCTTCTGTAAAAGGTTCAATACTATTACGCGCTACAGGAGATGTCCAAATGGTGCGCAATACGCCGTCCATATTTGTGAAAGCTTCTAACTCCTTTAGCACACTACCGACGAAATGATTTTCTTCTTTCAAACGTTCGATTTCCGCAAAAGAGACCGTCTCATTTTTCCACTTCATCGCATACACGAAATCTTTTCGCTCTTCGCCAGCTGCTAAAATATGAAAAATTTCTTCAACACGTTTTTCATCACGCAAATAAGGAGAAAGTGGTCCCTGTCCTGTAAATACGGCAGTTAAAAGCGTCCCTTCCTCTTCTCTTCGACATTCATTCATCGCTGTTGACACTGCCGTCATAAGATCATCAACAGTTTCAAGTCCATCAATATTCACTTCTATCTCATCCCACACAACATCTGCCGTATGGAAAAATGAACATTGCGTTCCTTGTTTCGTAAGTTCAATCAGGTACGCACCCTTCTCGCCTATTTCCTTACGATGACGACCTTGTATGTTCCCTGGATAAACGATGTATGGCTCTTCTAATAAAATTTCACGTTTATGTATATGGCCAAGAGCCCAATAATCAAACTGCTTTTCTTTCAGCTCACGAATTTGAAACGGTGCATAGCGATTATGCTCTGCATCCCCTTCCACACTTCCGTGAAGCATGCCAATATGAAAAGGCGCATCACTCATTTTCGTATACTGCGCTGTCATATTATCCGTTACCGCTTGCTGCAAATAACTAAACCCGTAAATAGAAGCTAATAGCTCACCATTTTTATAAAATGATTTCTCTTCTACGTAAGGCTCCGTAAACACGTGAACATTTTCCGGAAACTCAATTGCTGCCCAGCTTCCCCCTAAATGATCGTGGTTACCGTGAATAATAAAAACAGGGATATCGTACTGCGATAGTCTCTTCATTTGCTCGCGCACAAACACTTGCGCCCTCAAACTTCTCGTCTCCGCATCATACAAATCCCCGGCTAGCAATACGAAATCAACGCGCTCTTGAATCGCTTTATCAACAATACGTTCGAACGATTCAAACGTACTCTGCTTCATTCTCTCCCAAACAGACTGCGGTACATTCATCTCCATTCCTTTAAACGGACTATCCAAATGCAAATCAGCCGCATGTATAAACTTCACTTGTTTCACAAATAACGATCCTTTCTTTTTCCGTACTTTACTACGAATAGTAAATCTAATGTCCATAAAACTTTCACTTTATTTTACCACGCAATGTCATATATTTCTTTGCATATTCTAGTGATTTATGCCAAAATAGTTATAAGATTCTGATTTTTATTATTGGAGGGAATTTTCATGGGAGTATACGTTCTAACAGTCTTTGAAAAAGATGGTTCAAAAGCATTAGACGAATCATTCGAGGCGGCAACTGAAAAAGAAGCGAAAGCAAAAGGTGAATCTATTTTACAAGAAAAAGGATTGTATGAAAAAACACATCGCTGCACATCTTCTGCAGGTAAGCTCGTTTTATTCCAGCGCTAAAAAAAGAAGCGTCATCCGCTTCTTTTTCACTCTACTATATCTTCGTCACACCACGTAAACACCACATCTAGAATGCGATTACCGATACGTACGCGTTTATTCCATTTTCCTGTTTGGATCTGATGTTGCAATTCTGCTTTCATCTTTTCCGTCCAGTCGTGAATCGTTTCACTACCGTCGTACGGATATACGCTTGGAAACTCTTTCTGCAGTAGATGCAAGCTCTCTGCATCAAAATGAAAATGGAAGAAGTAGTTTGCTGTAAGCGATGGTTCTTGCAATCGTAAAAACTGATCATCAATTTGCTTTCTATTTCGATAGAAAGTAAAGATATTCACCTTACCACTCGTAATTTGGTCAATTTGAATTTCGTGCTTCTCTATAATCACGTCTTGTCCACCTCGTTGTATACTATCTTTAGTATATATGTCTTTTGCAACAAAGTTAACCATTTTCGCGCGAAATTCATTTCCTTCATTATATTACCTGGACCTCCATGTGCAATCAGAACAAATAAAACAAAGTTGAAGGGGAGCGATCACATGTATTTCGGAAGCAAAGGTTGGTATGTAAAAGAACTTAAAAAATTAGGTATCCGTACTTATGAAGGTAAAAAACTAGAATCGTATCGTACGCATGTGTTATCTAGTTTACTTGAGAGAATGAAGAAAGCTTCAGCTTAATTAATGTAGGAAGCAACTACGGTTGCTTCCTTTTTATATAGTGGAAAAAAAGAAATAATCCTATCTTAACGTTCTATCTTTACCGTTATACTCTCTTGATAAAAACCATCCATTATTAACTGAATCTCTATTACTAAATTTCTTTCTAGATAATCATTCGTACATACTTTAAATTCCCCATACTTATTAACCCGTCCGCTTCCAACATACATATCACCACTTGTTATGACAATTGTTGAATGAGGTTCTGCACGACCCAACACAAAATTATGACCATATTCCACAGAAGCTATCGTTATTTTTTGATGCATATTATTAATTGAACCTATACATTTCTTTTTACACAAATTAACATTACTTTCTTCAGCCCTCGAAAACGCCAGATTCCTGTTAATCTTTTCTGAAGACGAAGCAACATTCCCCAGCCAAATAAACCTATCAAATGTAGTAATAGGTAGAAACATCTACGCTAACTCCCCCATTCTTCCTTCTCGTTTTTATCGACTACAATCTTTTGATGAACTTATAGTATTAATTTCTATATCAACATAAAAAAATATCCTTTTCCCATTCAATTTCGCACTGTTAATTTGTACAGAATGCATAGAATACTGTTTTTCAACCCAGATGCAATGACAACACTACACAAAATAATCCACAATCCATTAAATGTAAATCCACCTTCAAATGTGTTAATAATAATTATGTTGCCGATTATTAAAAGAATCCATGAAATGGAATACTGTTTTCCATTTGTAATATATAAAACTCCATCCTCATAACAAACTGTAATTCCTCCACCTTGCCAAACACCAATAGCGAAAGAAAAAAGCGTAACTGCCAATAACTCTGCTTGTAAATCTCTAGTCATCGGTTGCGGCGCCGTATAAGTAATAATCCCTATCATCATGAGAAAAGTAATAATATGTATCCAGTTTAATTTTGTTTGTTTACTTTGCAGCCAAATAAAGAAAATAACTACAGAAATTAAAAACAAAGTTGCCATTTAATTATTTTCTTCCTTTCCCACATTAAAAACGTCTGTGTAATGCAATTAGAGCGTTCTTAAATCTCTCATGCTTTCTAAAGCATAACATGAGAAAATAATAAAAAAATCGTACAAAAGGGCAAGCCTATAATGTACGATTGGGCATATATAATGTTTTAAAAATGAATTAACTTCCTTTCAATAGATACAGCTACTGCTTCTGACCGTGAATTAACACCTAATTTATTGTATATATTTGTTAAATACGCTTTTACTGTTCGCTCAGCTATTCCCATATCGAATGCAATTTCTTTATTCTTATTTCCACGCGCAATAGCTTTCAACACAAACAATTCTTTTTCTGTTAAGTTATTTTCTTCAACCTTATCAGCATATACTTCTTTCCTTTTATAATTCACTATTTTTTCCATAATATTGGGTTGTAGTAAAATCTCACCTCGAATAGCCGCTTCCAATGTTCGAAACAAATTCTCACGATCCGTATCTTTTAACAAATACCCTTTTGCTCCTAGCTCAATTCCCTTTAACATTAATTCATCTTCGTTATAAGTAGTTAATATAATAATCGGCGTATGATTTTGTTTTTTATTTAAAGCCTCAATTGTTTCTAAACCACTCATTTTAGGCATATTTAAATCCATTAAAATAACATCAGGTTTCTTTTTTTCTATGAAAGAAAGGGCTTCTTCTCCGTTTGCAGCCTCACCTATAATTTGAAATGAATCACTCGTTTCTATTATTAATTTCAGACCTTCTCTTACAACGAAATGATCATCCACAATTAATACGTTATACTTCATCGCTATCTCCTTCATTATTGATAGGTACTTGAATACACACTTTCGTACCCTTCATCTTTTCACTCAATATATGTATTTCTCCATTAATCAATCGAACTCGCTCATTTAAGCCAATTAAGCCGTAATGTCCAGGATTCTTACCGATATATCCAGTGTCAAAACCAATTCCATTATCTTCAACTTCAATAGTAAGTTTTTCAAGGTTATCGCTATATTCAACTTTCAAATTTACATCTGTTGCCTGCGAATGTTTTGCGATATTCGTTAAACATTCACTAATTACATATAAACAATGTTCCTTTACTAATCTTGAAATATGCGGGGGGCTTTGAATAGTAAATCTCACATGTATAGACGTAGCCTCAGAAAAACGTTGAACTTCTTCCTCTACAGCTTTATTAAATGAATTAGTAGTATGACGCAAATCATCAATAACCAGCCTTGCGTCATGTAAAGTTTGTCTCGCTCTTATCATAGTTTGTTTCATAATCTCTTGAGATCGCCCTGTATTCCCTTTTTGCATATGGGCGTCTATTGCTTCCAATTGCATAATTAAGCTGGCTAAACCTTGCGCTAACGTATCATGTAAATCTCTTGCCATTCGCTGTCTTTCATTAGCTAATGTCAATTCTTCTACTCTCATATATGCAGACTCTAACTCTTGAAGGTAGCTCTGTATACGATTCCGTGCATCATATTGCTGCTTATTAATATAAGAAAAAGGAATAATAATTGCTAACACTAACAGAAACATAGAGATAAGAATAGCTAATTTATTCACACCATAATTTATACTAATTGCAGTACAAAATATTGCATACATAAGAGTAAAAACTGCTATTACTTTAAATATATTGTGATAAACATATAGACTTTGGGCAATTAAAATAGGGGTTAATCCAACAAAAATTGCTATCGAAGCATTTGATGCAATGAATGCAGCCAAAAACACAATGAACAGTTGTACAAAAAAGAAATATAACAATTGCCTATTCCTTAATGAACTAGCATACCAATGAAAAACAGTATGAATAACAATGACCATTGTAAAGAAGAAACTATCCATCGAGAGAATATTATTACGAAATTCTAAAAGCAGTGAAGCTATATATACGAGTGTAATCCATAAAATAATAAACCTTCTTGGAATAAATACCGCTTCCAATACATTTTTATCCAAATCTATATTTGAATTTATTTTTTTCATATTCGACCTCCACCATTATATTATACAAGATGCGGCTTACATTTTGATAAAGTGAAACTTTAATCAGTGGAGCTTTTGTCTATCTCCATTGGTTATTAGCCCTCACCAATTGTGCTTTTACAGGCAATCCCCCCTACAAATAGCGAGATAAATTATTAATTCCTCTTTATCCTCATTACTGAATAAAAATATGAAATATTGCATATCGAAATGCATTGATGTATTTGTAAGCGCTCACTATAATAGGTGTATAAAGATTCATTACATCTTACCATTAAAAAAGGAGGCACTCATATGGAAATCGCAATGGCAGTTTTAAAATTTGTAGGTGGGGTAATTCCATTAGTTCAAGAACTTTTAAAAGCATTTATGTAAGATTATTATTCAGCAATTATTTATAAGAATTATCATACAAATGATCTGTATATCAAAAACAAATTGATACACAGATCATTTGTGTGAGAAAACTTCAAACGAAAATTATGTACCCCAGCATAATAATAATAATGATACATCTATCTCAAGTTGGAAAAAGACGCTCACAAGAGCGCCTTTTTTTATATTACTATATACCTAATAACTTGTTTAGAAAATCAATTCTACAATACTACATAATTAATATATCTATTTAAAGTTTAGACAATCAAAACCCCTCCTCAAAGTATAAAAGAAGATTTTCTGTTCCCTTTTATTTAGTACTAATGAAATAATTACTCAAACTAAAAATGTTATAATAAACCCAATCAAACTAAGGGGGAACATTTATGTTGCACGGAACATGCATTCAATTTCACAAGTTTGGCAATCCAAAAGATGTATTACAAGTTGAATATAAAAATATAGAACCATTAAAAGAGAATGAAGTGCTAGTTCGTATGTTAATTAGACCAATTAATCCGTCTGACTTAATTCCTGTTACCGGAGCGTATGCCCATAGAATTCCGTTACCTAACATACCTGGTTATGAAGGTGTTGGCATTGTAGAAGATGTAGGGGCTTTTGTTTCTAGAGAACTTATCGGTAAACGTGTTTTACCGTTACGTGGAGAAGGTACTTGGCAAGAGTATGTGAAAACATCAGCTGATTTTGTAGTCCCTATTCCTGATTCTATTGATGATTTTACAGCGGCACAAATGTATATTAATCCTCTTACGGCGTGGGTTACTTGTACAGAAACGCTAAACTTACAGAGGAATGATGTTTTATTAGTGAATGCTTGCGGATCCGCTATTGGACATCTATTTGCGCAGTTATCACAAATATTGAACTTCCGATTAATTGCCGTTACAAGAAATAATAAGCATACAGAAGAATTACTGCGCCTTGGTGCTGCATATGTAATTGATACTTCCACTGCCCCGCTTTATGAAACCGTTATGGAATTAACAAACGGTCTCGGTGCAGATGCTGCGATTGATTCTATCGGAGGGCCGGATGGAAATGAATTAGCTTTCTCCTTACGTCCAAACGGGCACTTTTTAACGATCGGTCTTCTATCAGGAATACAAGTGAACTGGGCCGAAATTGTCACGAAAGCAAAAGTGCACGCGAACATATTTCATTTACGACATTGGAATAAAGAAGTGTCACCACATAAATGGCAAGAAACGTTTCGTCACTTAATTCGCTTAGTTGAAAATGAGCAATTACGTTTTATGACGGTACATTCTACATATGACTTAGCGGATGTACAAGCGGCGGTTGATGTTGTGCAGTCTGCTGAGAAAACGAAAGGGTAACTAACTGTTACGATTTATTTAACCAATTATAACCAAAGTTAATTAAATATATCAGTAAGCCCTGCTAGTCAAGTGATTGGCTAGTAGTGAGGGTTAACTGCGGGCAATCCCTAAAGCTGATTGAACTACAACGTGGCTAGAAATAGCGAGCGTGAATGTCGCGAAAGCAGAAAAAATCAATCAGATGGTGCAAGGTTAAATCCTAAACACTAGAACAATGGGTCTTCCGCCTCGAATCATCTAAGTCAAAATGGATAAGATGAACGTTCAACGACTATCTCGTATAACTGACGAGAGTACATCACAAGCCTATGGTGATGGAAAAATCCTCTATCTCTAAAGAGATAAACATATAGTCTGCGCTCATGTGAAAATATGAGAAGTTCATAAGAGAACTAGCTAAGGAATTGCGCCCTTAGTTGAACGAGATACATTTAATTAAATCTATCAAACCTCATTGAATATACCGAACGTACATTCTATGATAGGTTCAATGAGGTAAGAATAATAATGAAATTTTTACGAGTTAGTCAAGTATCAGAATTAACAGGTTTGCATCCGAGTAGTCTCAGGAGAATGCTGGTGGAACACGCTACGATTCAGAAGAACAAATCTTTCATTAAAGGAGTTACATTCTGATGATATTGGCGAAGAAAGTTAGAATGATTCCAACGCCTGAACAAGAACAAGTGCTTAGAAACCATGCTGGTGCTGCAAGATTCGCTTATAACTATTGTAAAAGAATGAGTGATAGATATTATAAGCTATTTGGAAAATCTGTTTCACAGTTAGCTTTACAGAAACGATTTACAAAGATCAAGAAGCGAAAGAGATATGAGTGGTTAAAAGACATTAATGCACAAGTTCCCAAGCAGGCTTCAAAAGATTTTGATACGGCGAGAAAAAATTCGTTCAAAAATTACAAAAATGGTTCTCACACTTCTTATAAATCCAAAAAAGATTTGATCCAAGGATTTTATGCCAATTATGAAAGACTGATTATAGGAAAAAAAGTCGTTCATATTCAGTCTATTGGAGAAGTGAAAACAAGCCAACAACTACCAAGAAACAAAAAACCATCCAATCCAAGAGTTACATTTGATGGTCGTCACTGGTGGATAAGTGTAGGATTCCAAGAAGATTTTGAATCCCAAGAACTAACCGATGAGTCGATTGGTGTGGATGTTGGTTTAAAAGAGCTGTTTGTAGCTTCTAATGGTATGAAAGAACGAAATATAAACAAAGATGCTAAGGTTAAAAAACTTTTGAAAAGGAAAAAGTCAGCGCAAAGAGATATGTCTAGGAGATTTAAAAAAGGTGTGAAAATTCAATCCGCCGGATATGAAAAAGCGAAAGCTGAGCACCTGCGGTTATCTAGGAAAATTACGAATATCCGAAATAACCATATCCATCAAGCAACAGCTAAATTGGTGAAAACCAAACCAATGAGGATTGTAGTGGAAGACTTACCTATTTCAAACCTGTTAAAAAACAAAAAACTATCGAAAGCATTTTTATTTCAAAAATTAAACTTCTTCTTTCAATGTTTATCATACAAGTGCGAGAAATATGGCATTGCGTATGTAAAAGCTGATAAATGGTTCGCCTCAAGCAAGATTTGTTCATGTTGCGGCGTAAAATACGACCATTCAGTTCAACCAGAAGGACAGTGGAGTTTAAAAATACGTGAGTGGTGTTGTGCTTCATGCAATAGCCATCACGATAGAGATTTGAATGCTTCGATAAATTTATCAAGATGGGTAAAATAAATGCTTGATAATAGGAGGTAACGATACTGCCTCGTGTGGAGTGTTATACCCCTCGTCCCTTTGGGGCTGCGAGAACACTTTGAAGCACTAACTTGTGTAAATTTGATTGAATTGTATAGATTTAGTTAAGTTTATCGTATCGGAAAGTGTTTTTGACGAGTTATTAAATGCAAAGGAAGGAGTCTTTTTGATTGGCCTTTTAAATAGACTAGATAATACCTTTAAGAGCGAACATTTGTAAGTATCTGGTATAATTCTATTAAAAGGTGAAAGGAGATTTTCACATGTGGTTAATTTCGGCAATTTGGCCTGTTATACTAGTCGGGGGAATTGTAGTATTTGTAATAAAAAGATTGGAACATAAATATAAGAACGGAAAATTAGGTAAGAAAAAATCAAAAGAAGCTCAAAACTTATTAGATAGTCTCATACCTATAGGAATGCTTGTTGGCTGTATAATCGGTTTGATTTTCGGTATGTTTTTCCCGGACTTCTCCCTGCTTTCAGTTAGTTTAGGATCTGGAATAGGCTATTTATTTGGTTATTTCGCCTATGAAATTTATAGTAAGACAGGCAACAATTTTTCCTAATCCAAAAAGAATAAGCCGGACAGTACATAATAGTCATATAAAATATGTACTGTCCTTTATTTTTGCATCAAAACTATCACCTTACCTTTCACCTACTATACACCTTTTTTATTGATTTTCCTCTCCTCCCTCTGTTGTATATCCGCTTTTTTGTTTTCATGGGATCTATATCCAAAGTAAAGTAGCGCACATGTAATAACAGAACCTACAATGTATCCTAAAAAACATCCTAACCAAAACATATTGTAACCGCCTCCATTCATAATAAATTTTATGTAATATAACTCTTTACATGCTCCATCGTTTATTTCTATTAACTATACACTCTCTAAAATTATTCCTACCACTCATTCTGGCCGTACATCAAATAGCAATTTTATTATTTGTCATAAAGTTAACATCTTCGTTAAATACATAAATATTAGTACTTTTACCGTCAGAAATAACATACTACATTTGAAATAAGTAGGATAGTAATCAGCTCTTTTCCCTCTTAACTTTAGTTATGAACAAAAAAACCCCCCTCAAAGCATAAACTTCAAGGGGTGAGCCTGTTTTTTTATTTACTTATATACGTACAGCTGTACCACTTACAGCAACCATTAACATTCCATCACGAACTACTTCGTAATCTACGTCAACGCCAACGATAGCGTTCGCACCTTTTTGTTTTGCAAGTTCTTTCATTTCATCCATTGCGATATCACGAGCTTCTTTTAGCTTACTTTCGTAAGAACCAGCACGACCACCGACAACATCACGAACAGAAGCGAATAAATCGCGGACAATATTTGCACCCATAATAGCTTCACCATTTACAATATCGATATACTCAATAATTTCTTTACCTTGAATTCCAGACGTTGTTGTTACAATCATGACTGACACTCTCCTAATAAGTTGTAGTTTTAATAAGCTTTCTTATGTCTTTATTATGACATGGAACAAACAACTAATCTATTGAATTACCTTACAGGAATGTGACAGTTTTGTAAGAATAAAATGCCTATTATGTTTAATAAAGTGCTTTAACATTAGGATATATAAACGATTCCCTATTTTCTTTCCAGTCGCGTTCTACTTCTTTAAAAGTTGGTCGTCCTAATTCTTCATTGTTTTCATGTTTACGAAACCATTTCTTCACATACTGATCTCCATTTTTATTTTGAACTGTACAAAGGAAACTATTACTACTATCTTTTAATATTTTTACAATCACGAATAGACACCTCTTTCCTTTTAAAATAACGTAATAGAACTTGATCTTTTACTATAAGCCCTTCCTCTCTTATAGTCATACGACTCCTCGGTCGCACCAAAGTTGTAAGACCAAAAAACGATATTTACTTTGTTTACATTTTATTTAAAGAAATCAGAGTTATAAGCATGATGCTTATCAAATATTTTATAGATTTCTAACTTATCATCTAATTTTGCATCTACTAAAATTAATATATTTCCATCGTAAATGTATTCTTCATATTTCTTAGCGTGTTCTTCTGGAATGCCTAATCCGATAAATGCTCCTATTAAACTTCCAGCTCCTCCGCCAATACCGGCTCCTCCAATAGCTGCTGCGATAGGTCCCGCTGCTACAATTGGGCCCAGTCCAGATACGGCAAGTACACCAAGACCTGTTAATAAACCTCCGAGTCCACCTGCTACTCCTCCAGCTACAAGCCCTGTCGCTGAAAAGATATCCGCTTTATGTGCAGTTTCATGATTCACTTTCTCACCTGATTTTTCTTCCAGATGTTCAATTTCCTTTTGATCTTTCGCAATAGCTGAAATGTTATCTGCCGAGTATCCTTTTTCCTTTAATTCATTAATAACGAGTGCCGCATCATCAATTGTTTGAAAAACACCTACTATTTTTCTATCCATATTCATAACTATTAACCTCCTAAAGTTTTATATAATGCTTCTTTATTACTCTTCGTTTTTATATACACTAATTTTTTCATTCACATATCCATTTACGAAAAACGCCAATAATAAAAGGATTACAAGAGAACTACTTAACAAGTAAATGAAATCAAATGTAATATCCGTTATCATTTTATCCATATGTAACAGTCTCCTTTTTATTTAAAGTAAAAGTATAAAATCTTACAATTCATCTTCGGTCAATCTCTTTGTAGTATATGTATACCCTCCGTAACTCTTTCTAAACGTAAAAAACTATAATTATATTTTTTCTTATTTATATGTTTAACATTTTTTAAAACGGGTATGTTTATATTGTTATGCTTATTATATGGAAAGGAATATTACGATGAATGCCATTCACTCTACTACTATTCTTTATAATGAAACACCTACAATAACCCAGATTCATCATTTTTATGCTTTAATGACAACATTTCAAACGAATGTATTTATAAGTAAACACGGAACACTTACTTCTATTAAAAACTTAAGCACATTAGTATCATTTTTCCTTACTGTAAAAAAGAGAGATCTTGTATTATTTATTTTTGAAGGAATAGATGCAAAAAGAGCTTTAAGAACACTCTTCCCTTCTTAGAATGTTTGTTATCCTCTATTCCCTCGTCTACTACCTTTCATATATGTTTTTATATTTCAAAATGATTTCCTCTATTAAAAAGAACCCCCTAATACAATAGGGGGATTTCTAGTTTGACCTTATGAAAACTGATATAATATATATTACGTTTTTCATTCTTTAAAATAGAAAAGTTTTAATAACCTTGAAGGTAGGAATTTTTAATGAACTCGAAAGCAAAATTTAGTATTCGCTACAAAATTATGGCTGGTTATTTAGTTATCATTTTGTTCTTGCTTGTTTCTTTCATTATGTTAAACAATGAGATTTCCAGCTTACAAAAATCTCGAAATTTTATTATTGATCACGATTTTAAAGTTCTCAATTTAACGAATCAAGTGGAGAAAGAGTTACTAACAATTGAAAATAAAGCGAAAGGGTTTATCATTTCTAATAACCCTAATTACGTGCAATCCCTTAACTCTGCGGAAAAGGATTACGAAAAACATTATCAAGATCTTTTTGCTTTATTAGAGGATAACCCCTCTCAGCAAGAAAAATTAAAACAAATTAACGAAAACATTACTAGTTGGATTAATAAAGAGATTCACCCACTCATTACAAATAATAATAATAGTAATAATGTACAAACAATCGACACGACTCAAATTCAATCATTACAATCGCAGGTAACTAACTTCCGGAGCACTGAGGAGCAACTAACGAAAAAAAGAGCTGCACAATTAGATACTGAAAATAATAAATTAGAGATTTGGTTATACAGTTTATTGTTCTTACTTTCTTGTGTTGCCATTATCGTTTCACTCTATATTTCGAATTCCATTACAAAAACGATTAAAAATGTAATTCAAGCTATTAAATCCATTTCTTCTAAAGAAAAAATTACGGAGAGAATTCATGTAAATACACATGATGAAATAAAAGATCTTGCTCATACAACAAATCACCTACTAGACGAAATATCAAAAAGAGAGTGGTTACAAACTGAGCTTGCAGAATTAATTTTACTGTATCAAGGTGTATCTTCTATTGAGATGTTAGGTAAAAAACTTCTTAGTGGAATTATACAAAAAACGCAAACTTCTTGCGGTGCATTTTATGTACGTGAAGAATATGAAGAAACTGTCTACTATGTGAAAAAAGCTTCTTTCGCCGATCAAGGTGCTGATATTGGGAAACAATCCATTCAAATGGGTGAAGGTTTCATTGGACAGTCTGCCTTAGAAAAGAAAAGTTTTATTCTCAGGGATATACCCGAAGAGTTTCGTTATGTCACTAGTGGAGTATTAGAAATACGTCCTAAAAATCTACTAGTCATCCCTATCTTATTTGAGGATGAAGTGATCGCAGTAATGGAGTTAGTAAGTGTAACTGAGATTTCAGATTTACATCAAGATTTAATTCAACAAACCGTTGATAATCTAGGTTTAACAATCCATAGCATTATGGGACGTATGCGAATTCAAACTCTTTTACATGAATCACAAGCAATGACAGAAGAGTTACAAGTTCAATCAGAAGAATTGCAAACGCAAGCGGAAGAACTACAAATGCAAGCAGAAGAATTACGAACAACGAATGAACAATTAGAGTCTAGAACTGAAGAGGCTGAGCAGAAGACAGCTGACTTACAAATTACCAAATCAGAATTAGAAGAAAAAGCAAGCGAGTTGTTACGCAGCTCAAAATACAAATCTGAGTTCCTAGCAAATATGTCACATGAATTACGCACACCGTTAAATAGTATTTTACTATTATCTGAAATGTTAAGAGAAAATCATGATAACAATTTATCCGACGATGAGATTGAATTAGCAACTGTCATTCATTCATCAGGGAAAGACTTACTTACTTTAATTAATGACATACTCGATTTATCTAAAGTAGAAGCAGGCAAACTAGACATCATTTTTGAAGCAACGAACATAAGTGACATGGCAGCCAATATGCATCAAAACTTTTTACATATAGCTGCACAAAAAAATGTCGAATTTACTATTGAAGACAGTGATACGATTCCTGATCTGTTTTATACAGATGCAAAACGGATTGAGCAAATTATTAAAAACTTATTATCCAATGCATTTAAATTTACAGAAAAAGGATCCGTTTCTTTACATTTCGATTCGATAGAAACAAGTAATTTAAGTCATGATATGCAGTCTATAAGTAAAGATTGGATTACAATTTCAGTAAAAGATACTGGTATTGGTATCGCTAAAGAACAGCATCAACTTATTTTCGAAGCCTTTCAACAGGCAGATGGCGCAACGATTCGGAAGTATGGTGGTACAGGATTAGGTTTATCTATTTGTAAAGAGTTTGCGAGATTATTAGGTGGTTGGATTACGTTAGAGAGTAATATAGGAGAAGGTAGTACTTTCACGGTATATATTCCTAACCTTCCAAATGGATTACCAGATATACAGTTATCCAATTTAGAAGTCGCAGCAACGATAGAAGATGTTATTCCTGCTGAAGTTGTTGAAGAAACTATTGTTACTACCGAAACAAATAACGTCTTCCAAAAGAAAACAATTTTAATTGTCGATGATGATCATCGAAATATATTTGCGTTACAAAATGCATTAAAAAAACAAAATGCCAACATTATTACTGCCCAAAACGGCATAGAGTGTTTAGAAATACTAAAAAGCAATACAAATATTGACCTTATTTTAATGGATATTATGATGCCTAATATGGACGGTTATGAAACGATGGAAAATATCCGAATGAACTTAGGGTTAAATGAAATACCTATTATCGCATTAACTGCTAAAGCAATGCCAAATGATAAGGAAAAATGTTTATCTGCTGGCGCTTCAGATTATATAAGTAAACCATTAAACCTACATCAACTCTATTCGGTAATGAGTGTATGGTTAATAAAATAAGTGAGGTTTAGTTGGAGTGGAAAATAAGTATTATAATTTTGATCCATCAGTAGATACGGATGAGCGCACGAACTTAGAAATTGAATTACTATTGGAAGCGGTATTTAAACTATCAGGATTTGATTTTCGCCAATATGCTCGCACATCTATTTATAGAAGGATTTGTAATCGAATGCAGCTCTCTAATATCCCAACCATTTCAAAATTAATTGAAAAAGTAATTCACGAGGAAGGGGTTTTAGAACAGTTATTAAATGATTTCTCAATTAATGTAACTGAGATGTTCCGTAACCCTACCTTTTTTAAAGCGCTTAGAGAGCATGTTATTCCTGAATTAAAAAAGCATCCTGAAATTAGAATTTGGCATGCTGGATGCGCAACTGGTGAAGAAGTATTATCAATGTCCATCTTACTTCACGAAGAAGGATTAAGTGAAAAGTCGGTTATTTACGCAACAGATATGAATACAAATGTGTTAGAAAAAGCAAAACAAGCTATCCTTCCGTTAAATAAAATGCAAACTTATACGAAAAACTATTTACAAGCTGGTGGTACACAAGCATTTTCTAACTATTATTCAACAGATAATCGTTTTGCTTATTTTAATCCATCACTTTTACAAAACATTATTTTTGCACAGCATAATTTAGTAACCGATCAATCTTTTAACGAATTTCATATTATACTTTGTCGTAACGTTTTAATTTACTTTACAAGTAAACTTCAAAATCAAGTGCAGCAACTATTTTATGAAAGCTTAGGTCACAATGGATTTCTATGTTTAGGAAATAAAGAAACTCTTCGTTTTTCAAATATAATGCCGCATTATACGCAATTTAATCCTAGCGAACAAATTTATCAAAAAATACAATAAAAAGCGTATGAAATCCTCTGTTTGGATTTCATACGCTTTTTATTTCGCATTCGTTTGTATCATAATTAGACACATATCATCTGATTGCGCTTTCTTTTGTTCTTCCTTGTAAAACCCTTCTATCTCGCCTTCTAAATCTCCCCATTTTCTTTCTGTAAAATTACGTAATTTCTCTTCAGCCTCAAATTCATCATTTGCAATTGCTTCAAGAACACCATCTGTAAATAATACGATTTGAGCATTTTTCTCAAAAGGTATAACTGTCTTTTCAACTTTTATTTCATCAAAAAATCCTACCGCACAACTCCCGCGATCTAGTTCAACTACATTTGTTTCATCAACTAAAACATATCCAGAAGGATGCCCTGCATTGACATATTCAATCGTTCTATTTTCTGTATTAACTACTAAGTATATGGCCGTAAAATAATAGGGAATATTGTCATTTTCATTATGTAAAAGAGTCATATATTTATTTAAGTCTTTAATGACAAGTTCTGGATCAATTAAACATTTAATCGTTTCACGTAATACAGACGAAATAAACATGCAAACTAATGAAGCAGATACGCCATGTCCCATCACATCTAATAATATAATACCGTAGCGGTTTTCATCAATTTTATACCAGTAATACATATCTCCAGCTAGTTTAAATGAAGGTAAGTAACTTGCTTCAATTTTTATATAATCTTCTCTTAATGGGCTACTTAATAAGTTTCTTTGTACTTGCGTAGCTAAATCTAGTTCATTCCGAAGGTTTTCTTCTTGTTCTTTATGCCAATTTAATTCCGATTTCAAGCGTAACGCTACACGCATACGTGCTAATAATTCAACTTTATTTATAGGTTTCGTAATATAATCCATTGCCCCCATATCAAGAGCTTCGGCCAATTTATTTGCATCCTCTAAAGCTGTAACAAAAATAATAGGGATATCTTTAAACTTCTCCTCTTTTTGTAATCGCCTACAAACTTCAAGTCCATCAATTTCAGGCATCATAATATCTAATAATATTAAATCAATTTCATTATGCCTGGAAGAATCTTTTCCAAAATGTATGTATTCGAAGAGCTCTTGTGCAGAATTGAGTGATACAAGATCATGATATCCGGCTTGTTTTAAAATCTTCTCAATTACAAATATGTTAACCGGATTATCATCAACAATTAAAATGGACACAAGTTATTTCCCCTTTTCTTATTTAAAATGTAAATCTATTATCATTTTCTATTTTTCTAGTATTACATACTCAGTTACAAAATGAAAATTTCTTACTCAAACATATTTATACAACAAAAGAACAAACCCCTAGAAATAGGAATTTGTTCTTTCACTCTATAAATTTCTACTTTTAATTTAACACCATTGCTTTATCATTTAAAAGACGATCTAATTCTTCCATATGATTTGTTTCATCGGCAATCATATCTTCTAGTTTTACAACTAACTCTGTCATATTTAATTTCGCTGCCTGTTCTTTTCTCGTTTCATAACGCTTAATTGTTTCATATTCTGATTGTCTAGCGGATTCTAACATTTCTCTAACATCTTCTACTTGTTTCACTGGTAAAGGGGTCGTAGTGGGGGTACCACCTAGCGTCTTAATTTTCTCCGCTAAATATAGGGCATGTCCTTGTTCATCACTAATTTCAGATTCAAAGAAAGGCTTTAACACTTGTCTATATATACCAGAAACTGTAGCTGCATTATGATTATACATAATAATTGCTGAGTATTCTCCTGCTAAATCTTCATTCAATCCTTCGATTAGTTCTTTCACATCGTGTGACATTTTCATATCTCCTCCTATACTTAATAAGTACCCCTTTTCTCATGTTTTAAACATCATTATTTTAAATTTTTTATGTATCTAAAAATGCGGCTTGCTTCAATTTACTTATCGCTTGTCTTTTAATACGAGAAACGTGCATTTGTGAAATACCTAACCGTTCCCCTGTATCTTTTTGATTTAAATTTTCTCCAAATATATAATGAATAACACTCTTTTCCGTATCATTTAATACGTTAAAAATATCCTTTAAAACGAGACGCCTTTCTGTCTCTTCATATCCTTGTTCTACTTCACCTACAGATTCAATTCTCGCTACCGAACTTCCATCAGATGAATTTTCAACTACATCATCTAAGGAAGATACTCGATAATTATTTTTCGCATCCATAATCTCTAGAACTTCCTCTTCCGATAGTCCTAAATGATCCGCGATTTCTATAATCTTCGGCGAACGTTGCAGATGATCTGTTAACTCCTCTATCGCAAGTTTAATTTTTCCGCCTAAATCTTTAATTCGCCTTGGAACGTGAATGCCCCAAGTTTTATCACGTAAATACTTCTTTATTTCGCCTACTATTGTAGGTATTGCAAAAGGCTCAAAGGCATTCCCTATCGAATAATCATACCTTCTTATTGCGCCTAAGAGCCCTAACATGCCTACTTGTATAATATCCTCATGCATCGGTCCGCCTTTTGAATAGCGATATGCAATGGAATAGACAAGATTTTTATAATGCTCAACTAACCTTTCCTGCGCTTCATCACATTGGTTTTGTTGGAAGTCTGCAATTAGTTTAATAACGTCTTCTTTAGTAAGATTCGTAGGTTGAGATTGGATTTCCATCATTCTCCACCTGCTCTCTTTGTATATATTTTGTCATTAAAACCGTCATGCCCTCATCATGCATGATTTGTATATCATCCATTAACGTATTAATTAAATATAAACCTAAACCATTTTCCGGCAAATGTTCTACTGGTTTACTAATATCATACGGACCAACTTTCCTTTTTAAGTTATTAAAATCAAAGCTAACCCCATTATCCGCAACCATAATTTCTAATCGATTTTCATATAGTCCAAAGACAATTGCAATTTCTCCAACGTCTTCTTTATATGCATGTTGTACAATATTTGTACATGCTTCACTAATAGCAATTTTCATATCTTCTATATCGTCATAAGCAAAGCCCATTCGATTCGCAACACCAGCCATTGTTAAACGAATAATAGCCACATATTCTGCCTTTGCAGGAATTTTCATTTCTATCTTTTCAAATCTCTCCATCATCCCTAGTCACCTTCTTTCTACTTTTTCAAAATCGGAATTCAAATTTAATATTTCTGTTAACCCTGTAATATCAAATAATCTTTTTAACCTTTTAGATACACCGATAAACTCTAGTTTTCCATCATTTTTCTTAACTGCTTTTAATAGCGCTATAAAAACACCTAAACCAGTACTATCCATATAATCTACGTTATGAAAATCTACTACAATATGAACCTCTTTTTCGCTTGTAATAGGCATTACCTTATTTTTCAAATCTGATGCCGTATACGCATCAATCTCACCATTAAGTTGTACCGTATAACCTACATCATTTTGCAAAATATTTATTTCCAAATTCATCATTTCCGCCCCCTTATCTCGAACTTTTACTATTTAATTACCCATAAAAATTAGTTTTAAACATATTTTTTTATTTTCATTATAAATAAATTTTCTACACCTTTCTCGGCTTAACACGTAAAAAATACTATCAAATGTTTAAAACTTATAAATTTGTGTATGTATAATGTATAAACATTATTTTTAGGGGGATCTATCTATGGAAGAGCACAACTTTAAAAAGGGAGATTTTGTTCAATTTTCTTATCGACACGATCATGCTACAAAATTAATTGGTTCCATTATTAACATACTAACGAATACAATTGTAGTAGATATCGGTAATAGCGAAGACTTATCTCATATAGAACCGAGGCAGGTCGTAAAAATAAATAATTGTGAAAAAGTAACGATGGTTTAATACATAATAGAAAGTGTAATTTTAATGAGTGAGGGTTCTTCATCCTCCACTCTTTCCTATGCAGATTACATAAAAAAAGCATCCAAATTAGTTTAATTGGATGCTTTTTTTATGTATATTTATCAGTTCATTAATTTTATAGCTATATATAATAAACTTAAGATTACTATTCATTATCATACTTACGCTTTCCGCAACATTCTAGAGAAGAATGTAACGATTAAAATAAAGACGATTGCACCTAATAACGCTGGAAGAACGAAAATGCCTCCCCATTCAGGACCCCAATGACCAAATAACGCACTACCTACCCAAGATCCAATTAATCCGGCAATCACATTACCAACTATACCTAAAGGAAAGTCTTTTCCCGTAATCATTCCAGCTAACGCACCAATAAGTCCACCTACAATACACGTAATAATAAGTCCCACAATTAAACCTCCTATATTCGTTTTATATTGGATTTATCAAGCTTTGGTATGTAACCAAAGCCTGATAAACATGTATTATTCTTTATTATCCAATCCATCACTTATCTTTTGTTTCACTTTTCCGACTTTTTCTTTTATCGTTCCCTTCGTCTTCTCCCACTTCCCTTCATTTTTCAACTCTCTATCTTCTGTAACTTCACCAATTCCTTCTTTTACTTGTCCCTTTGTCTTTTCCACTTTACCCGTAATTTGTTCTTTTAGTCCGCTCTCACTCATATTTCCCATCTCCTTTTCGTAATAGATTTATAGATTTACAGGATACAAATTTAAATAGAATACATGCATCTTCTTTCGTGTAACCATTCACCGACTCTTTCTAAATCTTTAACGAATAACAAGATCTTCCCTTCATCTAGCTTTTCTTCGTAGAAGTTTGCTTCTTCCTCATTAAGCCCTAACTCCTGCATCTTATTTCTTAACTGATCTCCCGTTTTTTGAAAGACATTAATAATGCTTGTCCCAAGTCCTTCCTCTTTTATTCCAATCGTGTTCACGTCTGCATTATCTGCGATTCTATCTGTCCTCTCTTTCTCGTGTGTTAATACGTAAATATCTTTTTGGTCTATTCCTTTCTTTACTAGATCATTCGCCGCATTCATGACCTCTTTCTCCGTAATAAATTCATATACAAAAGGTTTACTATACTTCGTTTCCATCTTTAACTTCCTCCTTTAAAATGAATTATTTGTTATATTATATGTAGTACACCTATTTTCGAAATGTTAAACATAAAATATGAAAAAAGTTATGTGAATTTTGATTTTAATAGAAAATGAACAACATCATTTACCACTTTAAAACATCTTCCCCTTACAATAACTACCTAATTTTACAGAATATTGTTATAATTAATCTTAAGGAGGGATACTATGAAAAAAATCATATCTATATGCGCACTAACCGCTCTATCTTTCACTTTAATAGGTTGTACAAGCACCTCGGCTACAGATAAAGCTTCACAAGTTAAGCAAGAACATACACAATATACCTTTCAATTAAACTCCGCAAATATTTCAGACATTGAAATACTAAAAACAACAAATCATACTACTTCCAAATCTCAAACAGATAATAAAGAAATGATAAAATCTATCGTTTCAGCCGTTCAAAATGGAACACCTAAAACTATCACTTTAGATCAAAAAAAGAGAGAATCTGCACATTCTACTATTACCGTTACATATAAAGATGACGCAAAAGAAGAATTTCTTGTTTGGGTTGATAATAAGGAACAAATTACAATTGCTAAAGATGAGAAGAAAGATAAGGTAGAAGGTGTGATAGTGAATATTAAAGATGCTAAAATGATGAAGGATTTCTTTAAAATGTAAAAAGGATCTCCTTTAAGGGGATTCTTTCTCTCTTCATACAGCCTATCGAGTTCTGCTCCTTATCATCCAAAGCAGAAATATTAATGATATATTATGAAGACGTTTATTTACGCTTTAGTTATATACCTATTGTTCCTATTGCAGAAAAGTACAACAAGCTGGACAACCTAGATTTCAAACTGTAAGATTAGATGTTGGTGAAATCAGGCAGCAAAGCATATATAGAAAATAGGTGTTAATTTTGAAAATCAATAAAAAATTCGAACCATTAATTTTTAATATCTTTATGATTTTAGGTATATCTAGTATTATCTCTTTCGTCATGGTTTCAATGAATGTTGGATATACAGCTTTATTTCTCAAATCATGGATGAAAACATGGGGAATTGCTTTCGTACTTGCATTTTTAGCTTCTAAATTACTACCCTTTGTAGTGAAAAGGATAATGAAAATATTCACTTTTGTTGAGAATGATGCTTAAAAATAAAGTGATTTACTACGTGGGTTCATTCCAATTAAAAGAGTTTATTATCACAAAAACTTAACTTGGTAAAATGTTTCAAATCGAAGGAAGACACCTTAAAGGTTGCCTTTTTTTTATAAGTAAAAAAAGCCCGCCTATTTCCGTAGGCGGACTTTATCTTTATTACACAATACGAAAGTATACTCTCTTTTTCACTGAAATTTCATGTAATTATACATATTCATGAAAATGTATATAGTAGACTATAAACTATGGGTATGCTCTATAAAGCTGATTCTTTTGAAAAGTGTCATTATAGATGCCCATCTATCCCAAGAGTTTAAGCTTTCAGGGGATCCATCCTATCATCTTCTCTCTTCATACAATCGATTTGCTTTATACGAGCAAACGAAAAACATACATGTCGCAACGGGGATAAATGTCATAAAAAGTCCTCTCATTAATGCAAATGGCGTTTCAAATAAGAATGACCATAGAAATGATACACCTTGCTTATCCCATAATCCTGGCGTCAAGTATAGTTCTTTCGGATTTACAAAGGCTCCTAAATTCATTGTATTACTATACATAAATAAAAATAATATCGGCAAATAACAGATTGCTAATTCTAAAAATGTTTTAGATAGACGCTTATACTTCCCTGCTCGTGACATTGGATCTGAAAAAATGTCATCTTCACTTTCTTCATCTACCTTTTTAAAATAGTACGTACCTGACCAACGATTACCGGCTATATGCTCCCAACCACTATCTTCAAATAACGTGCAGTAATTAATAAATTCACTTTTTCTACTAAATACTCTATGGTCTATTCTAATCGTCGCATCTTCCGGCTCTGTATATCTAAATGTATAACCAAATGTAGTGCTTTCCAGTTGATAGCCTTTCCAAGCCATCTCTTCTAACCATTTTTCCTCTTTCTCAAAATCTAAAAAGAATTTCAATCTCCACATCATCGTTTCCCCCTAACTATACGCGTAATAAACTCTTTGTAACCGCAATAATGTGCTGCATTCTCATAAAATCTAAATGCAATACTTCTTTCCCGCGTTCCGTAATGACATACACTTTTCTTCGTTTATCTTCACTTTTTACCGATTCAATTAACCCTTGTTTTAATAAATTTTCAACCGCACCATACAATGTACCCGCTGCGATTTTCACTTGATGATTACTCAGTTCCTCCACCTTTTGCATAATTAAATATCCATGAGCTGGCTCTAATAAAGCTAAAAGAACGTAATACGTTGTTTCCGTTAATGGTAAATTTTTATCTCTATTCATAAAGACCTCCAATGTAACGATAAATATATAGCTAAACTATATAGTTAAACTGTATAGTTAAATTTTATACAGTCAGACTGTATATGTCAAATGTAGGAATAGCTTTATAACCCAAAACAAAAACGCTACCTTTTTAAAAGATAGCGTTTTTGTTTTACCCTTGCTTATTCTTCGCCTTCATTTGCTCTTCATAAACAAACTTCGCGGTCATAAAGTCGTTAGAAAAATCTTTCAATGCATTCTTCATTACATTTAATTCTTCTTGTGATTTAATTTCAATACTGTTTAAGAAATCAAATGCTTTTGATTGTTCCTCCGCAACAAAGTTTTGTGTCATATAATCATCTTGGAAGTCTTTCTTCGCCTTTTCTTTTACTTTATTCATTGCCTCTGTTTTGTTTATGCTTTTCATTGGATTTTCGAATGCTCCAGTAGGTTGTTCTGGTTTTGGCTCTTCTTTCTTTTCCGGCTGTTGCGCTGGTGCTGGTTGTTGTGGTTCCTGCTTTGGTTGTTCTTGTTGAACCGGCTGCTGTGCTACTTGTTGCTCTTTTTTCGCTAACTCATCTTTTAACTTCTTCACTTGCTCATCAAGAGATTTTTTTTCAGTTTCTAACACACTCATATCACTTTTCAACTTTTGCGTTTCTTCAAAATGTTCATCTACTAATTTATTATATTCTTTCTCAGAGTACATTTTTTCACTAGTTGATGTCGTTTTCTCTTTCGTAATAACTACATTAATAATTACAAATAAGGCTACAATTCCTATTAACGCAGCGAAAATCTTCTTTTTATTCATGATTAATCCTCCAAAATGTAAAATTACAAAAATTATCATAACAGACCAAATCCCTTTCACTTGTCACATTCTGTCGAATTAATACAATAAAAAAAAGCATCTAAAACAGATGCTTTTTTTCATTCTTAATACGTAAACGCAATCGTCACTAAAGAATATCCTTCTTTCGCATTGTAAGGCTCCGCTTTATAAGAAACTCGATTTGCCCCTTGCGGATAACCGATTTCCCCAATTGCCTTTTTCACATCTTGCAGTGCACCGTTCATTGATTGCTTATAAAGTACTTCTATCTTTTCTGGCTTTGCACTATAGCGCTGCTGCATTTTATTTTTTAATTCAGTATAGTTATTTGCGATATATTCATTTCCTAAATAGTTTAACTTTGTATCTTTTAATATTTGCTGATATGCAGGCGTTTTCGTACTACCTGCCGCAATTTTGTTTGTCAGTGTACTATAATAATTTGTTGTAGCTTGCGGGTAGTCTCCGCGGTTCCACTCATGATTTCTTGCGATTTGTTCATCTGATAAATTGAAATACGAATACGTTACGCGGCCCTGCTCATCTGGAACCGGATCATCGAATGTTGTATCAAGGTGATACCATTTGTTTTCGATTTTCACTAAATTCCAAGCATGAGGTTGTCCGTCCCCAGTTCCTGTCACGAAATGATTTTCAATTCCTGCTTCTTTTAATAATTGATAGGTTAATAGTGCGTAACCTTGGCAAACCGCAGAACGATTTACAAGTGCTTCATATGCTGTGTAAGCTTTATAAGACGTATCATAAGAAACATGTTTTACTACATAATCATGAATCGCCTTCACTTTTTCGTGATCATCCATTCCAATTTGAGTAATAGAAGAAACGATTGCTTTCGCTTGTTTCATGACATATTCCGTCTGTTCTTTCGTTTCACGATATGTAATCTTAAGCGTAAACGTATAATTTCCAGGTGATCCAGAAAGTCCATATGAAACATTCGATCTATTATTATTTGTATACTCATTTTTACTTGCAACTTCTTTATATGCGTTAAAGAGTGTATTCATCACTTCTTCTGTATTATTGTTTTTCGTTTTATATGGAAGTGTAATATTTGTCTCGTATGTATTAATACGCTTTTGTACTTCCTCTTTAAAAGCTGTTAATAATGCCGCATCTCCTGTGTCTTTCACATCAGCATTTTTATACTTCAAAGTTTTATATAAAAACTGCGCATACTGTTCACGTGTTACTGTGCCATACGGTTCAAAATTCCCGTTCCCTGTGCCATCTGCGATTCCATTTGACTGCACTGCACTAATTGCGTTTTCTGCCCAAAATGGATTTGGAACATCCTTAAAGGTATGTTTTTGTTTTGCCGCAAGATGGAAAGCATTTGTAAGAATTTGTGCCATTTCCGCACGACTCACAGAAGCTTTCGGTCTAAATTGGCCATTTTCATCACCTTTAAAAACTCCTAAATTCGTTAAAGTTAATACCTCTTCTGGGAACATTGTAGAACTTTGATTAATATCACCGTAAGGATTTTTAAACGTAGACCCATCCTTTAATACGTAACGAGTTCCATCATTACTAAACGAACCGCCTTGTTTATTCGGTACTAACACTCGATAAATTAAAGCCGCAACTTGCTCCCTTGTCGCAACATCTCCAAAACCAAATATCCCATTTCCATAACCGGAAATAATATTCTTACTGGCTAAATCTTTAATTGCAGGATATGACCAATGTGATGTCGGCACATCAGAAAAAACACCCACTTCAGCAGCTTTTACATCGCTGCCATTTGTATATAACAACGCACCACCAATAAGTGATAATGATGTAATTGATTTTAATAGTTTTGTATACATAATGTCTTCTCCCAATACGTTCTCTATTTTTTGTTGATTTATGTCGAAAAATCTAAAAATATGACAAAATATATTATACAATTAAAAGTTTTTGAGGGATATATTGAATTTTAAAATATGCAAAAATTCATATTAATATATTTTTCCGTATTAATATTATGTTGTTTCACTTGTGAATATATATAAGTAGTCAAGTCAACACAAATAATAAAAAGACAGCTATCCATATGAACTGACCCCATAAAGTTAGACAGGTCGTTTCATTAGGCAGCCTTTAGGGCATGAGTTCGATATTGTACCGG
>NZ_JBPWJX010000012.1:0-152926 GCF_051781745.1 Bacillus cereus group sp. Bce019 | reverse complement strand
ATCCATTCGAAATGACACACCCAGGGATTGCAGGAGCAACTCTTTTAAAGAAAAATTAAAAGAAGAGGGGGGACAAGTCCCTCCTCTTAGTTTACAATATAGGGATTTTATACGTGAATAGAGGTAGGGAGATTATAAGTAAGTAACAGTGGCGTTTAATAGTTCATAGAAACAAAATTAAGAGGAGCAGCAATATAATCAACATCACTTTTAAATAAAGAGGATTTATTAAAACATCCTATCATGTTAACAACAAGTTTACATGAATCTTTATAAATAACTATGACCAACCATGAATAAATAGTTGGCCATAATTATCTTAAAGATCCATATCTTTTAATCCAGGACTATGCTCATTTGGCATCTCAGGAAGTTCTGGTACAGGAAAACCTTTTGGCGGTTCCGTTACTGTTAATGTTCCTTTGTTTCTACTTGGTGATTCACCTTGGAATATTTCTCCCATTCTTGTTGAATCTAAGCTGAAATTAAATTGTGCGTTATGGAATCCCATGTCTACATACTTTCTACACTCTGGGTATTTATTAATATCATAGTTCGGCACAGGGAAGAGTTTGCCCCATTCAACCCCAAGTGTCTCTAAAGCTTTTGCAAAAGCATTTTGATGTGCATTATCACGTACAATTAAAAATGCAAGTGTTTCTCTAAAGGTTTGATTAGAACTCATTTCATAAATTCTAGTTTTTTGAAGTACACCTGTAGATTCAAGTACGACATTATCTAGTAAATCGCTAATTAAGTTTCCATGACTATATACCCAAGATCCATTCCATGGGTTACCAGCTGCATCAACAGGTAATGAACTTTGAGCACCTACAATAAAGTGATGAGGATTTGCATGTTTAACCGCTTCGTCAAGTGGTGCTGTGTCAATACCAGCATTTCCAGGCGTAGGTTCACCAGATCCAGTTAATAGTTGATTAATTGTATGTTGTACAAGTTCTACATGGCTTATTTCCTCTAAAAAAACACCTCGAAGTAAATCACGATATTGTTTCTCTTTACCTCTAAAATTTGAGCTTTGGAAAAAGTATTGCATCATTGTACGCATTTCACCATAATGCCCACCTAATATTTCTTGTAAAACTTTTGCAGCAGCTGGATCTGGTTTATCTGGCTTAATCATATTAATTATTTCCTCTTTATAATAAAACATGAAGTACACCTCTTTTTAAGTTAGTTAACATTGTTATCGTTTCCGTTAATTGGTTACTTAATACTTGAATTCATTTTTTTACCAATAAAGTGTTGCATCAAAATGCAAAATCTTTTTGCAATAACTATTTTCGATGTGAGATGAAAATGGGGGAATAGATACTTAGAATTTAATAAAAAAGATAAGATTACGGAGTGTAATCTTATCTTTGCACTAAGAATAATGAATTGTAGCTTCAAGGTTTCAGAATGACTTTTATACAGTCATCTTCACGATTATTAAAAATTTGATAACCGTAGCTCGCTTCTTCAAGGGGGATTTTGTGTGTAATAATCTCTTTTGGATCAAATTCTTTATTTGTTATTTTTTCAAATAGTTCCGGCATAAAATGAATGACAGGTGCTTGTCCCATTTTAAGGTTAATATTTCTAACCCAAAATGCCCCGAGTGGAAATGCATTATAATTGCCACCATAAACGCCGGTCATTTGAACTGTTCCATATTTTCTTACGGCTTTCGTAGCGATTTGAATAGGGCCGAGAGTTCCGCCTTGTAATTTTAATTTTTGTTCCAGAAATTCTAAAGGCGATTTTTTTCCATCCATCCCCACGCAATCAATGACTACATCGGCACCACCATGTGTAATTTCCTTTAAATGTTCTCCCATATCTGGGAATTTTGTAAACTCAAATACCTCAACATTGTTAATCTTTTTTGCATAATTCATCCGATAATCTAAGTAATCCACTGCAATTACACGTTTAGCACCTTGCATCCAAGCAAATTTTTGTGTCATTAATCCAACAGGTCCACAACCAAGGACGATAACAGTATCACCTGGCTTAACGCCTGCGTTTATTACACTCCAATAGGCTGTTGGTAAAACATCTGATAAAAAGAGTAGGGATTCATCTTCAAGTTCGCATGATTCCGGTATAACAAATGGAGTGAAATTTCCAAAAGGAACTTTCAAATATTCAGCTTGTCCACCTGGATGATTACCAAATTTCTCGGTATAACCAAAGTATCCACCAGAATCGTAATGAGGGTTCGAGTTATCACATTGACTTTCCATTTCATGTTGGCAATAGAAACAATGTCCACAAGCAACGTTAAAGGGGATCACAACACGGTCTCCTTTTTTTACTTTAGTAACATCTGGACCAACTTCTTCAACAATTCCCATTGGCTCATGACCAATAATGTACCCTGGAGGTAACGGCATGTTGCCTTGATATAAATGTAAATCAGAACCGCAAATAGCGGTTGAAGTAATTTTTACAATAATATCATCTTTTTTTTCTAACTTTGCATCATCCACCTGTTTAACTTGTACTTGGTTTGGACCTTGATAGGTTACAGCTTTCATCTCATATCTCCTTAGGAATCGTTTTTCATAATTTATATGTATCCTCTTGGCAAAACAGAAATCTTTAGTAAAGAGGAATCTATACATAGTGTTGTTATGACAGTATGTTATAGCAACTCTTCTTTCTTATGTCTTTTGCTCTATTTTAAGAAGAAACCCAATATTTATTCATGAATAAATTCCCATAAAAAGGATAATTATTATTTCATAATTTGAAGCATATTAAAAACATCGGAGGTGAAATAAGATGGCAAACAATAATGGTGGAAGTCGTAATGAATTGTTAGTTCGAGGTGCTGAACAAGCTCTTGATCAAATGAAATATGAAATTGCACAAGAGTTTGGTGTACAACTTGGTGCAGATACAACAGCTCGTTCAAACGGATCTGTTGGTGGTGAAATTACAAAACGTTTAGTAGCAATGGCTGAACAACAACTTGGTGGTAGAGCTAACCGCTAAGAGAATTCGTATAAAATATAGCGAATATGTAAATCAATTTCTTTTGTATATGTATAAAATAAAAAACCTTATAGTAAATGGATTCTCACTCAAAGATTATTGATAATCTTCTTTCATAATCTTTGGGTATTTAATTTGTAAACTACTTTCCTAAACAATAAACACGCAGTGTTGGAAAGGTGTTTTCCATGCATAGTAGAAAAGCTTTTGCAGGAAAAAGCATACTTAAAAATTTGATTTCAATATTAAAATCAATATTTATTATCATATTTTCGAAAGGGAGGAATTTAAAAATGGGTATATTAAGTGGAAATCCTCAAAATGAACCGTTACATTACGGAGAAGTATTTGATATTTGGAGTTATCTTCTTGCTGCACAAGGTGCAATCGCAAGCCATCAAGTATTTATGAATCACACAGGTGACGAAGATTTAAAGAAGTTTTTAGAAAGCTTAATTGAAAATGATATGAATTCGGAAATAGAAGAATTAAAAACTCTTTTAAAGGTTAATGGAATAGCTTTACCGCCTGCTCCGCCAGAACGACCAGTTGCATCTATTGAAGACATTCCTCCTGGAGCACGTATTAATGATGCAGAAATTGCAGCAGCGGTTTCTACAGGGTTAGCAGCTGGACTTGTGACATGTAGTCAAGTAATGGGAAAATGTCTTCGAGAAGATGTAGGGATGCTATTCGGACAATTTCATATGAAAAAAGCACAAGCAGGTGTAACTTTGCTACGTTTAAGTAAGAAAAAAGGGTGGGTAGTTCCACCTCCATTACATGTAAGAAATTCAGATCAAGCTTAATAAACAAAAATAAAAAAGTGGCGTTGGCCACTTTTTTATTTTTTAGATGTATCCTCAAGCTTGGATTTATTTATGGTGGAAGAATCTATATATTCATCTGACATTTCCATAGCATATTTATCATGATGAATATGATTGTGATTTCTTAATTCATTATCGTTACGCAGTACTAGCCTCTTCATATAAATGTGGAAGAAAATTTCTATTCCACCAATAATTAATGCGGCTATAAATGAAGAAAGTCCAATGTTACGAGTAGCATCTAAATCAGTAAACAAGGATGTTAGTAACCAAATTCCAAAGAAGCTTAAGCCTAGATCTGCTATTGTAGCAATCATATTTCCGTATTTAGGTAAAATGAAGAGGTCTCCGATTAAATAGGCAGCTCCTGTAAGGAAAAGAGAAATGAGTAATACTCTAGGAATTGAAATGCCTTTAAAGATACTAAGTATGACTAGTAATACTGCAGTTATCGCTGTGTATTTAATTAATAAAGCAACAAAATGTTTCATCATTTTCCTCCATTGTTTAAAAGTATATGGAATAAAATATTTCATTAAAAACGGGTTATGCTTTTATATAGCGTAACCCGTTTTATTTTGTGTTGGAGGACTATTTAGGATATCCCATGGCACGTATGTTATATTTCGTTCTCCTATACATTATTATACTGGGCTTAAAGAGCATCAATTATACCTTTGAATTTGTGGTCACAATTACCAATTAATTAGCTATATATTTTAGCATGTAATTTAACATATTAAAGAAAGAAGGAGGTGAAATAACATGTCAAACAATAACAGTGGAAGCAGCAACCAATTATTAGTACGTGGCGCTGAACAAGCTCTTGATCAAATGAAATATGAAATTGCTCAAGAATTTGGAGTGCAACTTGGTGCAGATGCAACAGCTCGTGCAAACGGATCTGTTGGTGGTGAAATTACAAAACGTCTTGTATCATTAGCTGAGCAACAACTTGGCGGTAGCGTTACTCGTTAATTTTATATACGAAATGGATATAGAGGAGAGGCATGCGGTCTCTCCTTTCTCATACATTTTTTTAGTAAATAAGCTTAGTAGCGTTAGAATTTTTTTAGATTTACAACTATAACTCGAATTTATTTGTTTAACTTTTAGACTCACGAGGTTTTAAATACATAATTAATTTTTGAGAAATAAAAGGATAAAAGATGTGAGGTTGTATTTGATACGAAAGGAGCAGGAAAAATGAAATATGAAGCGTTATTTACAGTTGAGATTTCTGTAGGAAGTGAAAGAGTAGCAAACCATAAAATAAAGGCTCATGATGTCGTTGATGTTGTTGAAAAGCTTGCTGAGAAGTACTTAAGTGACCATGAGGGGCATTCTCAAAATGAATAAAGGAGAATAGTAATATGACCTGTCATGATGTTAAGAACGAAAAGAAAGAAAAAAAAGATTTAAAATGGTGGCAACTCGCACTTATTGGGATTGGTTGTACAATAGGGACCGGCTTCTTTTTAGGATCCAGTATAGGAATTAAAATAGGCGGTTCGTCAATTATTCTTATTCTTATTTTAACTGGATTTACTACTTATATTGTATTTGAAGCATTGGCAAAAATGGCTGTAGAAGATCCGCAAAAAGGATCTTTTCGCATTTACTCAAAAAAAGCTTTTGGAAATTGGGCGGGTTTTAGTCATGGATGGACATATTGGTGTTCTGAACTGCTTATTATGGGCAGCCAGTTAAGTGCGTTAGGAATCTTTTCACGCTACTGGTTTCCTAAAATACCCTTATGGATATTTGCTGCTATATATGGAGTAGCGGCTATATTAATTATTTTTATAGGGGTAAAGATATTCGAACGTTTAGAGAAATGGATGGCTATTATAAAAATCGCTGCTATTATGGGGTTTATTGTAATTGCTATTTTAGTTATTTTAGGATTTATAAAGGGTGGTTTATATAAAGCACAAATTCCGCGGAATTTTAAAGACTGGTTCCCAAATGGATTAAAAGGCACTTGGTCCTCTCTAATTTATGCATTTTATGCATTTGGAGGAATCGAAATTATGGGGTTAATGACAATAAGACTGAAAGACCCTAAAGATGCACAAAAATCAGGAAGAGTAATGTTAATGATTTTAACGATTATTTATGTAGTCTCTTTAGGGTTGGCAATTATGATGGTTCCATTAAACCAGTTTAATACGAAAGAAAGCCCTTTTGTAGTAGCATTACAAGACTATAATTTGCCGTATGTGCCATTTATTTTAAATGTAGTATTAATTTTAGCGGGTTTTTCAACATTAGTTGGTTCATTATTTGCAGTGACAAGTGTACTCATGAACTTAGCTGAAGAAGGTGATGCACCTGCAATGTTTGCTAAAAAAAACAAAAAAAACATCTCATTCCCAGCCCTAATTCTTATTATAATTGGACTTGGTGCCTCTATCCTTAGTGCTTTATTACTGCCCAAAAATATATATGAATATGTAACAACTGCAGCTGGATTAATGTTGTTATATACATGGAGTCTCATTCTTCTTTCATTTTGGAGATTAATGAATCCAAAAGGGTGGATGCAGATAAAAAGTATTATTGGTCTTATAATGATTGCACTAGCTGTTAGTGGAACATTATTGCAAAAAACAACGCGTTTTGGTTTCTTAGTGAGCTTGTTGTTTTTAGGAATAGTTATTATTGTTACTATAATTGTTCATTTTGTCTCAAGGAAAAGGAATACAGCTATATGAAGAATCTATTTTTACACAATATGAGTAGTATATAACAACTAAATAATAGAAGTTATTGAAAAATGATTTGGTAAGTTTGAAAACCAAAATATAATCCATAAATAATAAGTGATATTCCAGATATTACTGTTATAAGAGACAATATACGCGTATTTAAAATTTTACGAAATATACTAGAAGTACTTGCCATCGTAATATCCCAAATAAAAATACCTAAAATAGTACCAAAGCTATATAACAAAAGCTGCTCTTTATTATAGGAAGAAGCGGCTTTTGCTAATATAGAGCCGAAAATTCCAAGCCAAAATAGAATTGTCAATGGATTCGATAAAGACATAAAAAAACCAGAAAAAAAGCTTTTAATAATTGAATCATCATTTCTAGTATTACTAATACTAATTTGATTCGCATTTTTTAAACTTTCAATGCCTGTATAGATTAAAACAAAAGCTCCGAAAGACCATAAGAAAAGTTTTATAATATCTTTTTCGAGGAAATGAATTACACCTAAATAAATAAGTGTCATGTAGATAACATCTGCAAGTAAGGCTCCTATGCCAAGAATCCAAGCGTGAAAAAACCCACTCCTAATACCTTTTTCTAACTGTGCAGCATTAATAGGCCCCATTGGAGCAGATAATGATAAACCTAAGAAAACATAGCTTAAAAATATGCCCACGTATAATATGCTCCTCCCACTAAATTTGATCTATATTAAATCTATTCAGTGGTTAAAGTTTGTACAACTAAATAATAAAAAACGGAGTGAATTACTTATTTTTATGAAAGTATTTTATGATTCGAGAAAATGGACACTTGGATGGGACGGTTTCATCATCACGTAAAAAATATTGCTGCCATTCATAATTATCTTTTTCACCATAATCTTTAAGAGAGGGATGAATAGGAGCTTTGTCATAAGCGGCTAGACGTTGGCGTATTACGTCTTTTAGTTTTCGACTGCGTTTCTCAGAATTCATAACCCCCTGTAAAACCCATCTAGGTGTTAAAGCGAGCATCATACATGAAAAATGTCTACTTTGTCTATTGACATGAGCGGGTGTAGCGCAGTAAACGAAATATGATTCATTATGAAAGCAAAATTCCCAAGTATTCTCCATAGGGTCATTTGGAATGTGCGTAGGCCATTCCACCTCGTCCAAACAACTAGTTGTATTAAGTAGAGACCAATACATATGTTCAAAATCTTCAACTGTAGTTTCTCGCAGTAAATCTATTGGTGTATGAATAAAAACAATAAGTGAGGCGTATTGACCTGTGTCTCTAGAACATTCAGTATATTCTTTAAGTAATGCAGCAAAACCCTCGCTAGTATTCGTATCTCTAGGATCACCAATGAACCCGTACCTGAGGTGATTTGCTGTAAAGCCGTGTTGAGCTGGTATACAAGGGAAAGGTTTATTTTTATCTGTCATTTTTAATTTAAAAGAACGGAAAGCTTCTTGTTGCCAATGTGGAAGGGTAATAATATTTTTTTGTAAAGAGTCTTTATCATAAAGTATAGTCATCTTTTTATCCCTCCTAAGTCATAATATATAGCCTATTAATTATTTAGGAATGGGTGACTAACACGACTAAAATAATTATTTTTCAATCTATAAAAATAAAAGCATTTAATGAAGAATCCCCTTCAATGTAGTTACTTTAATAGTTAATTTTTAATCATGTATAAATTTAAGTAGCTATAACATTTAAAAAATATATAAGGAATATGTAGGTACAATGTTCAAATTTATAGTTTCTAACTAATATGGTTTATAACAAAACAAGAAGGGATGTATTATGATGGGGATTTTTAAAGAAGAAAAAATTAAATTTATAGATTGTAAAGGCGAAGAAATCATTTTGAAAATCAAAATTAAGGATATAAAAAAGTAGGGAAGAGGAATTAAGGATACTTTATTGTGATTAACATAGAAGGATAATAAGCAATCATGAATTAGATTGAAATGAATTCATGTAGTATAGGCCCTTTTTGAATTTTTTTGCATAGTGTAGCATGAATGAATATTAAGGGGGAACGTCTATGTCTTATCCTAATCAGCTAGCTTGGCATGAAACATTGGAGTTACATGAATTAGTAGCATTTCAAGCCAACGGTTTAATCAAATTAAAAAAATCAGTTAGGAATGTACCTGATCAAGCACTTCAATCGTTATATATTAAAGCTATAAATGCCATCCAAAACAATCTACAAGAGTTAGTACAATTTTATCCTTATGCTCCTGGATTTCAATCGCAGCATCGTGATGACACTGGATTTTACGCTGGAGATTTACTTGGACTAGCAAAGATATCTGTTCGAAACTATGCAATAGCTATTACCGAAACTGCAACACCACGACTTAGAGAAGTTTTAACCCGTCAAATAAATAGTGCTATACAATTACACGCACAGGTTTTTAATTTTATGTATGAACGTGGTTACTATCCAGCTTATGATTTAAAGCAGCTATTAAAAAATGATGTGCAGAATGTGCAAAAGGCGATACAAATGCAATATTAAAATGAAGATTTGGAAATTATCATTAGAGAAAAACTATAGTTTATTTATAGAAAATTAAATAGTTAAGACTAAATGGTAATTTCCATTGTTAATAAATTGATTAAAAGCTAAAAATATAGATTGATTCTAAAATGTTAAAGAAATTATACTAGCGCTATTTTAGAATGGTGAACCACTTCAAGTTTTTTAGTGAGTTTTAATCAAATATTAAATACGCTTGAGAATGAGTATTTATATGATACATCTAATTGAATGTTATTTTCCTTTGGCACTAAGTATGTTTAGCGCGTTTTTCTTTTGGGAAAAATAAGAATATACATTAGTGGAAAGGATAGGATTTAATGGTTACCAAAACCGATAATACAAGCTATTTAACCTCTTCTGTTTATTTGACCCGTAATCTATGGTCAGGTATCTTGTTTGGGCTAGGGTTAGTAGCTTTTATAGATGAAACTATTTTTCATCAACTGCTACATTGGCACCATTTCTATGATAAATCTACAACAGATATTGGACTCATTTCAGATGGTCTTTTTCATGCTTTTAGTTGGTTTGCAACGATTGGTTCCTTGTTTATGGTTGCTGATCTTCGCCGTAGAAATGCATTTTGGTTGAAAAGATGGTGGAGCGGATTAATGCTTGGTAGTGGTGGATTTCAATTATATGACGGTATAATTCAACATAAACTAATGAAAATACATCAGATTCGATACGTAGATAATGTTTTTATCTACGACGTAATATGGAATATAATTGCGACTGTAATGCTCTTAATTGGCATTCTGCTAGTTTTTCAGACAAGAACTGATGAAAGATTATTGAGAGGTAAAAGCTTAAATGAACAATAACCATCTTCATCATGAAATATGGAATGCGCTGGATATTTTACTATTCGTATTCATTTTAATTATGTTAATAATTTATATAGTAGCCACGATTTTATCAAATCGCCATTACAAACGATGGCCGTTATATCGAAGTGTCTTCTGGATTTTAGGACTTATTTGTGTGGCAATAGCAGTTGTTGGGCCCTTAGCTCATCGTGCTCATAATGATTTCACAGTGCATATGCTTGTGCATTTACTCCTTGGGATGCTTGCTCCAATTTTTATAGCATTAGCCGCTCCAATGACTCTTTTTTTACGAACGCTCAATGTGAAAGCAGCACGACGTCTTTCAAGGATACTAAAGAGTAGGCCTCTACAACTTCTTACTCATCCAATCATCGCAACCTTGCTTAATTTAGGAGGGCTATGGATTCTCTATACGACTAGCTTATACTCGATGATGCACGAAAGTATACTTCTTCATTTGTTCATACATTTCCACGTTTTTATTGCAGGATATCTGTTTACCACATCAATGATTTATGTTGATTTAATATCCCATAGGTATAGCTATATGTACCGATCAATTATTTTAATAATTGCATCAGCTGGTCATGGGATATTATCAAAATACATATATGCTCATCCGCCTACTGGTGTAGTTACTGAACAAGCTGAAATGGGAGGCGTGCTGATGTATTATGGCGGGGATTTCATTGATATTGTTCTTATTTTTATACTTTGTTTGCAATGGTCTAGGGGTAGCAAACCGAGAACGAAAGTCAATAATATAGTAAGTTTATCGGATTTTTTGAAACTAAAAACTTTGAAATAAAATTTAATCATACTGTACTTAAAAGAAACTTTGATAAAAATAAGTATTATATTTTCATTTTTTAAAATTTACGTTATAACTATTCAATATTGAAATATCTCCATGTTCATCCTAAAGACTCTAACATTGAATTAATTCCATCATTTCTATGAAATATACAAGATGAGATAATGGAATCCAGTTTGTCATTAATCTATCTACGCTAATTTTTTATTTCTGTCACAACATCTTAATAACTTTCATAAAAACCTTTTTAGAAGCCAAGTTAAAAGGTTTGAATTTTGGGATATGGTTAAAAATATAGAGTTTGTATGAGTTTTAAAAAATTATCAATAAAAAAGTAGCTAGCAAAAGCTAACTGCAGCGAGAAAGTTACATCCATGAATGTAAGGAGTATAACTATTTCATGGGTTAAGTATAGTATGAAAAAATTTTAAGCTTATACAAAAAATTAAAAAGAGCAGTTATTTATATGACTGCTCTTTAATGGTAAGAAATAAAGCCTGGGTAAGAAGCAGACTTTATTAAAGATAGTGTGTGCGAAAGCTTGCTTTTTATTCCAAAAGAGTAGTTCTATTCTTAGGATATAGAGATTGCCAACATTCAATTTTTTAACAGATTAAGTTAAAAACCTTTTGAATGATAATTTTGTATTATATTTTGATTCATTAATCTGAAAAGATAAACAAAGTAATTTCATGCTTAATGTATCTTTTTGTCTACATATTTTCCATAATCGGGTACAGCGATTTTATCAAATTCTTGAACGAGTGTTCTGAGGCTTGTTGATAGCAATTCACCGGACATTGGTATCCCATGTCCAGTAATAGCGACTAGAGGCTTTACTTCTTCTAATTTAATGACTGATTCTTTAGCGGTTTTCCAGTCTGTTGTTAAATAACGAGGGGGACCGCTTATTTCCTGTTCCTGAGTAAATACTTTATATAGATATTCCTGTTTCACTGTAACAAAAGCGTCCCCAGCAATTAAAGTTCGGTCTTTTTCTCGAAATAATGAAATATGCCCAGGAGTATGCCCTGGTGTATGAATCCATCTAAACTCTGGCATATGAGGAACAGTTCCATCGGTAGGTAGTGCTTTTACGCTACTTCCTAAATCAATCGGTTCATTAGGGAACAGGGGAGACATTTTCGCTACCATACCACCTTCAACTGTTGGATCTGGTTCAGGATAGCTTTGTTGTCCGGTCAGGAAAGGTATCTCCATTTGATGGGCATAGACGGGAACATCCCAATACTTAATGAGTTCAATTATTCCACCAACATGATCAAAATGCCCGTGAGTTAAAATAATTGCTTTTGGGCGGCTGTTTGTACCAAATCGATCCTCAGCGACAGAGATAATTTCATTTGCACATTTAGGCATTCCAGCATCAACTAAAACAAAATCATTGCTCTCGGGATTTCCAACAAAACAGATGTTGACGATTTGAATCGTGTAACAAAATAAATCAGGCAATACTTCGATGCCATGACCACTTTCAATTGAAGTTGCTGGAATAAACTTATAATCACTTCCATAATTCATCTCATTGTCCACTTTTTATCCCCCTTAATATATGTTAATACGACATTATAGTTCCCTAATTTCTCAAATCCATTTTGGAGGATCTGAGAAAAGAATGAGTGGGGGATTAAAAAAACAATAATTTACTCCTAGAATTAATGTGGAGACATATCAATTTATATAAAGTGCAAACAAAAAATATTGATTGTAAAGTCGTAGTTTCTACTATTATTTTGAGTTTAAGTGTATATCTTTTAAGAGGATATACCAAGTTCTTTTATTTTGATAATTACTTGAAACTTGAATAGGGAAAACATGATCAAGCCCCCATTCTAATTCGTTTATTTCATTTTCATGTCCTGTTGGATAGAGTAAAAGAATCTTAAAATTATTTTTAACAATATTCGATAAAACGGTTTGTAATTCTAGTGCTTCAGTCAAGTTTCCGCCCCATCTAACAAATAAAATGGATTGTGAATGATGAATTTTTTCGTAAAAGTTATCAATTCTTCGATCTAATTTTTGTTTAAAATCATGGTATGTGATGAACCAATCTTCATTTGGAATAACAGGGAAATCATGATAAGATGTTACGTTATATTTTGTGTCTTTTATAATATGAGAAAAAACAGGTTGTATCACACCATCATTAAACACAATATTTTGTTCCGGCATTGCGTGCATGTTTTTTAAATCCATAAAGTCTATAAAATTATTTTTCAATAATGTATTGATAGAAGAAAGATTGGGTGATTCAAACCAATCTAGAGGACCTGAATATTTCCGCAGCCTATATTTTTTCAGATGAATAGCGGTATAACAATTTTCCCCTAAACTAATAACATCATCATAAATTCCTTGAAGCTTTTTCATTTCCAATACAATCATCCTTTTTTTGGGAAAATAGGAGAACTAATTCATTATAAATAATATATGTATGTATAAAACCTCCTGTGAAAAGGCTCACAGGAGGTTAAACTAAAGCGTATTTCGGGTTATATACTATTTGTCGAGGTAAGAATTGTGTGTGATAATTAATGGCGTTTTAGAAAAAAGGGGAAAAACAGAAGTACATTGAAGTTAGTTGTGAATAAATTATAATTTAAAATTGAGCGGAAATAAGGAGCCCCAGTTACTTCATTATGCAACTGGGGCATTTTTTAATCTCTTCCTAACTTAATTATATCATGTAAATCAAGTTCGAAATAGACTGTTTATTCGTATTTACTACTGCTACAATCAAGAACACATGAATAGTAAGGAGAGGTGCCAAATGAGTTCTTTCGTTCTCGGTTTTCAGGAAATAGAAAAAATGCAGCTTTCACTTGTTGGTGGAAAAGGATTGAATTTAGGGGAGTTATCCAATATTCAAGGGATACAAGTGCCAGAAGGATTTTGTGTTACAACGGTAGGGTATGAACAGGCCATCGGAAAAAATGAAGCATTTCAAACTTTGTTGAATCAATTAAAAATGCTAAAAATTGAGGAACGAGATCAAATTGGTGAAATTAGTAAGAAGATTAGAGAAGTCATTATGGCGGTGGAAATTCCAGTTGATGTAGTGGAATCAGTAGCTCATTATCTCTCACGTTTTGGAAATGAACATGCGTATGCCGTGCGTTCTAGTGCTACGGCTGAAGATTTACCGTATGCTTCGTTTGCTGGGCAACAAGATACGTATTTAAATATTATCGGAGAAAACGCAATTTTACAGCATGTAAAAAAGTGCTGGGCTTCTTTATTTACAGAGCGAGCAGTCATGTACCGTATGCAAAATGGTTTTGAACATAATCAAGTTTCTATATGTGTTGTTGTTCAAAAAATGGTTTTCCCGCAGGCTTCAGGAATTTTATTTACCGCTGATCCGATTACTTCTAACCGGAAGGTGTTATCAATCGATGCCAGTTTTGGACTTGGTGAGGCATTAGTATCAGGACTGGTCTCTGCTGATAATTATAAAGTAAAAGAAGGCGAAATCGTCGATAAGATGATCGCAACTAAAAAATTAGCTATCTATGGCTTACAAGAAGGCGGAACAGAAACAAAACAGATTGATCCGGCTCAGCAAAAAATTCAAACATTGTCTGAACAACAAATTTTACAACTAGCAAGTATCGGAAGACAGATTGAAGCTTATTTTGGTTGTCCGCAAGATATTGAATGGTGTTTAGTGGATGATACATTTTATATTGTCCAAAGTCGCCCCATTACGACTTTATATCCAATACCAGAAGTAAATGATGGGGGAAATCATGTGTATATATCGGTTGGTCACCAACAAATGATGACCGATGCGATGAAACCACTAGGGTTATCTTTTTTCCTGTTAACGACTAGTGCTCCTATGCGTAAAGCGGGAGGAAGGCTATTTGTTGATGCTACGCAACAATTAGCTTTACCTGCTAGCAGAGCTTATTTAGTAAACACTTTAGGGAAGTCGGATCCACTCGTAAGAGATGCATTAACGACTATAATCGAGCGAGATCATTTTATTAAATTATTACCGAATGAAGAAAAAGAAAAGAGTGCTAGTAAAAGTAAGCCACCAGTAAGTTCGCAACCAGAAATTGAAATTGATCCAGCAATCGTTACAGATTTAATAAAGAATAGTGAAGCATCAATCGAAGAGTTAAAACGAAACATGCAAACGAAATCAGGGGTGGATGTACTTGATTTTATTTTAGAAGACATTCAGCAATTAAAGAAAGTATTATTTAACCCGCAAAGTATAGCGGTCATTATGGCAGGTATGAATGCTTCGGCTTGGATCAATGAAAAAATGGAGCAATGGCTAGGCGAAAAGAATGTAGCAGACGCGCTTTCTCAATCGGTACAAAATAATATTACGTCAGAAATGGGGCTAGCATTAATGGATGTTGCTGATGTGATTCGGCCGTATCCAGAAGTTATTGCGTATTTACAACATGTAGAAGAGGATAACTTTTTAGATGAACTTGTTCAGTATAACGGCGGAGAAAAAGCTCGAGATACAATCATTGCTTTTCTAAATAAATATGGAATGAGATGTAGCGGAGAAATCGACATTACGAAAACGCGCTGGAGTGAGAAGCCAACAACCATTATCCCAATGATATTAAATAATATAAGAGACTTTGAATATGGTGCGAGTAAGCGGAAGTTTGAAGAAGGACTGCAAGAAGCTTTGAAAAAAGAAGAAGAATTATTAGACCGATTGCAGCACTTGCCGGATAGTAAACAAAAAGTAGAAAAAACGAAGCGAATGATTCGTAATATCCGTAATTTTATTGGCTATCGTGAATATCCAAAATACGGTATGATTAATCGGTATTTCATATATAAGCAGGCGTTATTGAAAGAAGCTGAGCAACTTGTGCAGAGCGGTGTTATTCATGAAGTTGATGATATTTATTATTTAACTTTTGAAGAGCTTCACGAAGTTGTTCGCACGAAGAAACTAGATTACGAAATTATTCATAAACAAAAAAATGATTATAAATTATATGAAAAACTAACGCCTCCGCGTGTAATGACGTCTGATGGAGAAATCATTACAGGTAAATATAAACGTGAAAACCTTCCAGCTGACGCGATTGTAGGCCTGCCTGTTTCTTCAGGAGTGATTGAGGGAAGAGCTCGCGTTATTTTAAACATGGAAGAAGCGAATTTAGAAGAAGGAGATATATTAGTTACTGCGTTTACTGACCCTGGCTGGACACCATTATTTGTATCTATAAAAGGATTAGTCACTGAAGTCGGCGGGCTGATGACCCATGGAGCGGTTATCGCACGTGAATATGGATTACCAGCAGTTGTCGGGGTAGAGAATGCTACGAAATTAATAAAAGATGGGCAACGAATACGAGTACATGGAACAGAAGGGTATATTGAAGTGTTGTAATGAAATAAAAGATCATCCGCTATAAATAGTGGATGATCTTTTATTTTGCAACAACTCATTTCTTTAAACCAGCCGCATAAAAAGGTCCATGAACGGCGATTGTTGATAAAATACGAGCAATCTCCTCAGGTGTTTCTTTTTGTCCATTATTTAACCATTGCTGGATGACACCTATATGTGCAGATGCCATATAAGAAGTTAAGTATTCGCTTGGAACAAGTAAATTCTCCTTATTAATGAGAGGACCATTCGTATCTTCAAATAATGTTTTCCACATAAAGTCTTTCAGTTTTGTTTGGAAAGATAAATCTCCTTTCGGACTTAGTACAGCTCTCATAAAATCACTATTTTCATTTAGAAATTCAAGAATAGAAGTGATAAGTATAAATGGCATTGTTGGAGAAGGATTTGATCCAAGATCAGCAATAACTTCCGGGAATTTCTGTTTAGCAATGTTAGAAAACTCGTACATAATGTCTTCTTGGCATTTTGTCATTAAATCAAATTTATCTTGATAGTGCGCATAGAAAGTACCACGATTAATGTTTGCTTTCGTTGTAATATCTTTCACTGTAATGGCGTCAAAACCTTTTTCTTCAATTAGCTCCACCAATGCATTTCGTATGGCAGTTTTTGTACGAACAACACGCAAATCTAAATTATTATCGCGCAAAGCATATCCCTCCTTAATTTTAGCCAACACATTTCAAGAATGTGTATGATAACCGACACATTCACGATTTTTGATTATTGTATAAGGTTCAACTCGAACATATAATTCAAAATATAAATAAACAACACGTTGTTGGTTATTATAAATCAAATGATAGGAGGAGAAAAGAAAATGTTTAAAAATAAACTTTTATGGTTATCACCAGTTATTGCCTTACTTGTAGTTTTTATTTTTTCATTAACATTATTTCCAACCGTTCAACCTCAGCCGAAAAACTTGCCAATTGCAATTGTAAATGAGGATCAAGGTGTAGAAATTTCAAATCAAGCTAAAATGAATATAGGGCAAACAATTGTTGATACGGTGAAAAAATCATCGAAATCAGATGGAGGAGAACCTGCGGTAAAGTGGGTAGAAGTGAAAAATAAGGAAGCAGTTCAAAAAGGGTTAAATAATAAAGAGTATTATGCAGCGTTAGTCATTCCGAAAGAATTTAGCGCAAAACAAGCGTCATTACGAACACCGCAACCATCTTCACCCGAGATAGAAATATATATTAATCAAGGAATGAATACGGCTGCATCAACTATGGCAGGGCAAATATTACAGGCGACTGTTGATAATATGAACAATACTGTTCGTACACAAATATTAGAAGGGTTGAAAGCAAAAGGAGCTACTGTAACAACAGATCAAGCTGAGAAATTAGTAACACCTATTGTAAAGAACGTGAAAAATGTGAATGAGGTCGGCAAAAATAGTGCGAACGGTAACTCACCAATATCATTATTCCAGCCGTTATGGATTGCAAGTTTAGCTAGTGCAGCGATTATTTTTATTGCGATTAGTAAAATGCCAGTAAGCTCAAGAAAAGAAAACTTTCTGTTAAAAGTAAAACAAATCGTAACAGGAGCTATTGCGACACTTGTAATTGGGTTTGGTCTTACATGGATTGCAGATGGGATGGTAGGGTTAAATATTTCGAACTTCACGGATACAGTTCTATTCTTATCCATTACTTCTTTTAGTTTCTTCTTAATGATATCTGCAGTACTATCATTAGTTGGGCTAAAAGGAATCGGTTTATTCGCTTTATTACTATTCTTCGGGGCACCGTTATTATCATTAGCACCTGAGATGTTGTCTCCGTTTTATCAAGACTGGGTTTACTCATGGTTACCAATGAAATTTATGATTGAAGGCCTAAGAGAAATCTTCTTCTTCGGAAAAGGGTTAAGCTGGAATACACCTGTTACTGTACTCGTTTGGATTGGTATAGTAAGTATGGTTACTATATTAGCAACTGCACTCAAACGTAGTGTAGTAAAAGGGCATAAAACAGAATTGAACGCTTAAAAACAAGCCGTTTCACTAATTAGTGAAACGGCTTGTTTGTGATTTTTTCTCAATGTAAATGCTTGATTGTTGAAAAGTGTAGTGTTTAGAATTAAGGCGAAATCTTTAAAGATCGCGTACATTCCAAACAATCTCACCACGTTCATCATCCCACGTACTGTGATGACGCTTAAATCCTATCTTTTCTAGTACCCGGAGGGAAGCGATATTCCAAGCACCTACAGTCGACCAAAGTCTTTGGCGCCCAGTAGCAATCGCCGCGTCCAGTACAACAGATGCCGCCTCAGTCGCATAACCTTTACCATGAGCGCTGCGGAACAACTCGTATGCAATCTCCGGCTCTTCAAGTGTGGAACGACCGATAATTAAGCCACAGTATCCGATGAAATCACCTTCGTCTCTCCTTCGAATAGTGAGAAGGGAAATACCATTTTCGTCTGCCTTTTTGCGCATCTCAATAAGCCGGTTACGAACGGATTCGAGGGTCGGCATGTCCACACCACGTTCGCCAATTAATTTTCTCATCCAAACTGAATCGGATTCCTCCCACATACTCAGGTCAAGTCGTTCGGTTTTTAGCTGGAACTTCATAGTTTTAAATAAAGATGGCATAGTGGAACCTCCTAGTTATGTCACTGAACTCATAATAGCTTCGCACCGCATCATGTTGAACCTCTCGTTAATTCGCGAATTTATTTTCCAACTCCCACGAGAGTTTATAGCAACAGTATATAATAGTATTATTTTATGCATAATCAATTCCTTTGCAAAATAGACCCTTTTCTCTAACTTTTCTTTCAATCTAAAGCCGTCCCGTTATATACACAGGCTCCTACTATTTCTAAATGCATAAAATGTTAAGCGAAAGTATGGGGGGATATGATGTATAATTCGAATTATTATGATTGGTATAGGCAGAATGATAAGTTAATTAGTGATATTGAAAAAGCTATAAATGGAGAGTATAGCGCTATAAGCTGCTATGCAAAATTAGCAAATATGGCTCCAAATCAAGTAGAACAAAAACAAATTCTTGAAATTCGTAATGATGAAATAAAGCATTTCCACCACTTTGTACAAATTTATACGAACTTAACTGGTAGGCAGCCAAAACCACAAATTACTGAAGACTGCCCAAATACGTATTTACAAGGATTAGAGTTCGCTATACAAGATGAACAAAAAACAGTAGATTTTTATTTGGAAATTTCAGATGAGACATCGGATGCACATTTGAAAGAGTTGTTACGGAGAATAGCTGCGGATGAACAAAATCATGCAGTATGGTTTTTATATTACTTCGTGAAGTCGAAGTGAGCATTAAGAATGAACGACTGATGTGGCGCATATATTAAAAAATATTTTAAAACGTAGTGCAACAATTGAATGAAATATTTAAATGTAAGCAGAAGGAAACCGTTTCGCTAGTAGTGGAGCGGTTTTTTATGATGTACATATGTATCGACAAAATATAGTAATTACATTTGATATATAATGTATGAAACGAAAATGAATAAGTTAGGAGCAAGCATATGAAAAGAGGGTTTACAGTAGATATTCTAGATGAATATGATAATTTACTTTGGAAAGTATTAAAGCCAATTGATATTACTGTATTTGATTGGCGAGTGAGGGATGAGGAGTCCTACTTAATAGCACGTGGTGAATTGGATGAGGCATTATTTCCAGAAGAACCAAGTGTAGTGGAAGGGTTAGCATTGAAAAAGTTAGTTAAAGACAACATATATTATCTTGTTTTTGCAGATTTAAAAGCATATCCTAAAGGAGAAAAAGCGATAGATATTGAAACATATGAAGAGTTTAAGGAAAGTAAGTGTGAGCTAATCGTATTAGCAGTGGATGCTCAATACATACAAATTTATGCGAAAGATCAAAAAGCGATTGAATTAATGTATGAAAACGTACGGAAACAAGGATTTTATGTGAAATATGTTACAGACGAAAACGACGGTAGAACGCGTTTGTCAGTATGGTAGCAATTTGAAAGGGGAAAGGCAATATGGAGAGAAATATAAGTAAAGAATATGCAATTCGAATTGCTACTGAAAATGAAAGTGATAGTATTATCCTTTTATTAAAAGAGGTAGCACAATGGCTACAATATAAAGAAGTGGATCAGTGGCAGTATCTTTTAGGAGAGGAAGCTACGGCTGAAATACTAGAATGTATAAGAGAGAAATATACATAATGTTGTTCTGAAAGAAGCTGAAATAGTTGGTACGGTTACAGTTTCTCCTAAACAAAATGAATGGGATGAACATATTTTTGGTAAAGAGGAAGTTTCTAATTCATTATATATTCATAGATTTGCGGTGAAACGGAAGTATAAGGGAAATGGAATAGGAGAATGGATTTTACGGTGGGTAGAAGAGAATGTGCAATGTGATAAAGAGTATTTGAAGTTAGATTGCGTGGGGCATAATCGTACGTTGAATGATTTTTATAAGAAAAATAGTTTTGAATATGTTGGAAGTACGGATGGGCTTAGTAAGTTTCAAAAGAAAAGGAGAATGTGAATGCATCCAATTAACGTAAGTTTAGTTGAAAAGTTAATACAGGAACAGTTTCCTGAATGGGCCCATTTAGAAGTGAAACCTGTAAAGTTTAGTGGGCATGATAATAGGACGTTTCACTTAGGGGATGAGATGAGTGTAAGATTGCCAAGTGATGTGGCATATGCACCGCAAGTAGAGAAAGAAAATAGTTGGCTTCCTATATTAAATAAGGGGCTTTCTTTACCGATTTCTACCCCACTTGCGAAAGGAAATCCGTCTGAAGCGTATCCATTGCCTTGGTCTATTAATAAGTGGATAGAGGGAGAAACAGTTACGAAACAAAACGTTCGGGATTTAAATGAATTTGCGGCGGACTTAGGATCTTTTTTAGTAGAATTGCAATCTATTAATGCGAGTAACGGACCTTTAGCTGGAACACATAATTTTTACCGAGGCGGACTTATATCTGTATATGATGAAGAGGCGAGAGTTGCTATTGAAAATAATAAGGATGTTTTTGACGAGGCATTATTAAAGCACCTTTGGAATGTAGCACTTAGTTCAATATGGGACCGTAAGCCAGTTTGGATTCATGGAGATGTAGCACCAGGGAATTTACTCGTTAAAGATGGAAAACTTTGTGCTGTAATTGATTTTGGTATTTTAGGCGTAGGAGATCCTGCTTGTGATGCAGCGATGGCGTGGACGTTTTTTGATGAAAATAGTAGAAATGTATTTAAAGAAGTATTACGCATGGATGAAGAGACGTGGAATAGAGCGAGAGGATGGGCACTTTGGAAGGCGATAATTACATATGATGCGAATAGGGATAGTAATGAAAAAGTAGCAGAAGAATCGTATCGTATCATTCAAGTGCTTGTGGATGATTATGAGAGGTAATAGAAAAGCCTATTTTAAAATAGGCTTTTTCATATGATTAAATAGTAGAAATGGAAAGAAGGAATACAACATTATTATACAGAATATTTAGATAATAGGAGGTGTCGAATTTTGAGTGAAATTGAATTAAAGAGTAATGTAATTAAGACAGGGCGAGAGAAGGGGATTATTCTTCGGTTTATACTTGCTAGTCTCGTTGGGGTGTTTATGTTTTTCGTTCCTGTTACGATAAATGGTGCATCGTCTATTATGATTGATCATATCGTATCGTGGATTAGGGCTTCGGTTCCTGGCGTAGTACCTTATTATGCATTATTTGTTATGGCGATTGGTGCGATTTATCCATTTTATACGAAGAAATGGAATGCATCTATTGTAGACATTTGTTTTTCTATTTTAAAAGTAGTTGGCGTTGTTTTTGGCATATTATATTGTTTAAAAGTAGGACCAGCTTGGTTCTTTGCGCCAGATGTTGGACCGTTTTTATATGAGAAGCTAGTCATATCAGTAAGTTTGCTCGTTCCAATTGGCTCGGCGTTTTTAGCGTTATTAGTCGGATATGGATTGCTTGAATTTATCGGTACATTTTGTCGTCCGATTATGAGGCCATTATGGAATACGCCGGGGAGATCGGCAATCGATGCAGTTGCGTCCTTCGTTGGAAGTTATTCGCTTGCTCTCCTTATTACGAATCGCGTGTATAAAGAAGGAAAGTATACGACAAAAGAAGCGGCGATTATCGCTACAGGATTTTCTACAGTATCCGCTACATTTATGATCATCATCGCAAAAACATTAGATATTATGCATTTATGGAATGTTTATTTTTGGACTACACTTGTTGTAACATTCATCGTGACTGCTATCACCGTAAGAATCCCGCCCCTTAGTAGAAAACCAGATACATATGTAACAGAAGAAGGGTTCCCAGAGCCTGTTTATAAAGAGAAAATGTTAGAACGTGCTTGGGAAGATGCGTTAGAAGTATCAAAGTCTGCACCGAGCATTATGAAAAATATTGCAATGAATTTAAAAGACGGATTTATTATGACAATGGGAATTTTACCATCCATTATGTCAGTAGGATTAATTGGTATCGTCTTAGCGAAGTTCACGCCAACATTTGATTGGATTAGTTATATTTTCTATCCGTTTACATGGCTATTACAATTACCGGAAGCAGACTTAGCTGCTAAAGCGGCATCCGTTGGTATTGCAGAAATGTTTTTACCGTCATTATTAGTTGTAAGTGCGCCACTTGTGACAAAGTTTGTCATTGCAGTTGTTTCCGTATCATCTATACTGTTTTTCTCCGCTTCCATTCCTTGTATATTATCAACAGATATTCCGTTAAAAGTATCTGAACTTATTATTCTGTATGTGCAGAGAACGATTTTAACGTTGCTTATCATTACGCCGATTGCTTATTTGTTGCTTTGAACTATAATGTAAGTTCTGAATATATGGCGTTTACTAAATTGTGTAAATGAATATTTATCGTAAAAGCGTAGGTGGTGTGAAATTATAAGTGCGATGCTTGAATAAAGGCATCGTATTTTTTATTTTTAGATGTACTATATGTTTATGGCGCTAATTCATTAATATATATTAATAAAACTATGTTAATGATGTGTTATAGTAACAACAAAGGGGGCTTAAAAATGGAAATTATTCACGAAAGAGCAAAGTTGCGGTTAATGGATAATATTGATGTCGAAACTTTGTTTTCGATTGTAGAAGGAAATCGGGATATTTGGGCGTATTTAATCTCTAAAATGGATAGTGTGCAAGATATGCAACAATACGTTCAAAAAGCAATAAAGGGTTACGGAAGAGGTACTCAAATACCTTTCATAGTCGTAGATCAACAGTCGAATAAGATTGTAGGAAGTACACGGTTATATAATATTTCAGTAGAAGATAAGACAGTTGAGTTAGGGCAAACGTGGTATCATCCGAGTGTGCAACGTACGAGTATAAATACAGAGTGTAAGTATATGCTTCTTCAGTATGCTTTTGAAAAACTGCATATGCTTAGGGTACAAATTAAGACGGATGCAAGAAATGAAAAAGCCCAACGAGCAATTGAAAGATTAGGCGCAGTAAAAGAGGGTGTGCTTCGAAATGAAAGAAAATTACCGAATGGTTATGTGAGAGATGCGGTGGTGTACAGTATTATCTCGAGTGAATGGCCAGGCATAAAAGAACAATTGTTAGAAAAATTAGAGTTGTATAAAGAAAAGTTATAATTCGTGTTTTGAAAGGTATATTGTTCGTGAGATATGAAAAATATACCTTTTTTCTTACAAAATGCTACTTTATTTTAATTCCTTTTGTTTCATCGTTCCCTTCTGAGAAAAAATTCGTTACAATGTAGTTGTATGGTAATAAACTTATGAATTTAAAAAATGTAATGAAAACCGCAAATGAAAATGAATTGATAATCCTCAATTTTAAATGAAAACCCTTTTATACATAAATAACAAGTAAAGTTCCTTCTTTTAAATAAACTCAAACAAAACGATTTGATATAAATGTTTTTTATAGAAGTATGGATGATGTACGGAGGCAATTACAAATGAAAGAAAATAAGAAGAGTAAGAAAAGACGAATCTTTCAAGTATTTTTACTAATGATTTGTTCTGCTATTTTATATGTAAGTTATGCAGCTTACGATATTTGGAGTTATCGTTTTAAAGCAAATGATGACGTGAAAACGGATGCTGGTATCGTACTAGGAGCAGCTTCATGGAACGGAAAACCATCTCCTGTATTTAAAGAAAGAATTAATCATGCGATTTCTTTATATAAGAACGGAAATATTAAAAAGATTATTTTTACAGGTGGTACAAAGTTCGAGGCAGAACTTGAGGAAGCACGTACTGCAAGAGTATATGCAATGAAACAAGGTGTAAAAGAGGAAGATATTTTAATTGAAACTAAATCCCTTTTCACTGAAGAAAATTTAAAAAATGCGAAGCAAGTTGGAATAGAGAACGGCATACAAACATACACGATTGTAAGTGATCCACTTCATATGAAACGCGCAATGAGAATCGCAAAACATATTAATATTGAAGCGTATGCTTCACCAACGCCGACATCAGCATATAAAACGTTAGATACAGAAATACCATTCTTCTTTAAAGAATTATTCTCGTATATTGGATATGTAACCTCTTTGCCATTAAAAGCATTGAAGGGGGACTAATATAAGAAAAGGATCTATCCTTAAATAGGAACTTTTCTTATTAGTCAAAAACATTGTATTTTTATCGGAATAGTGAAACAATAGAGAGGTAGCTTCATATAATCATAATGACAAAATGAACGGTTTATGAATCGAGCATAAAGTGAAACTTTAATCAGTGGGTGGGTTTCTCACTGATTATTAGTTGAACCAATCGGGCGTTTACGGGCAGTTGATCTCCCACCTAACTTCCTTTGCTTCACCTGAATTTTTAGGTGGGAGTTTTACTGCCCGCAAATAGCGGGATAAAGGAGATTATAGTATGGCACTCTCATTTGTTGAAACAGAAGAACAGTCTTTAATTATTGAGAAAATAAATAAATTGATCCCGAAGTTCATGGAAAGGGAGCATCAGCTAAGTGAATTAGGATCATTTCCGTATGAAAATATAAATGATTTGAAAGATATCGGATATACGAAATTAACGTTACCGAAGGAATTTGGTGGTAGTGCGATTTCTTTATATGACTTCGTTTTATTTCAAGAGAAAATCGCGGAAGGCTGCGGAGCTACTGCATTATCGATTGGCTGGCATCTTGGCATTGTGAAAGAGTTAGCGGAAAATCGCTCTTGGAATGATGAGATGTTCAAATGGTTTTGCGAAGAAGTACGTAATGGTGCGCTCTTTAACAGGGCAGCAACAGAACCGAAAACAGGGAGTCCGACGCGTGGCGGCAAACCAGAAACAATAGCGGTTCAACAAGGCGAGAAGTGGGTTATAAATGGAAGAAAAACTTTTACAACGATGGCGCCAGTACTTGATTATTTTATTATTTCAGCAAGTATGGAAGGCCGTGAAGAAGTTGGTGAGTTTGTTATTCCAAGAAATACACTCGGTGTATCTATTGAAGAAACGTGGGATAGCGTTGCAATGCGAGGGACTGCTAGCCACGACCTTGTCTTACAAAATGTAGAGATAGAAAGTCGCTTTTTTACAGATATAAAGGGCGGGAATGTGAAACAAAAGGGTATTGGCTGGTTGCTACATATACCAGCATGTTATTTAGGAATTGCACAATCAGCAAGAAATTATGCAGTTCAGTTTGCGGGATCATACAAACCAAATAGTTTAAACCATTCTATTAGTTTATTACCGAATGTTAGAAGATTAGTTGGAGAATTAGAACTCGAGCTTATGCAAGCTCGCGTCTTTTTATATCAAATTGCGAAAAAATACGATGAGGCAGAAGATAAACTGTCACTGCAAGCAGAATTAGCGGCAGTGAAATACGCCGTAACAAATGCGGCGATATCTATAGTGGATAAATCAATGCGCATCGTAGGAGCAAAAAGTTTATCAGAAAAAAATCCGCTTCACCGTTACTATTTAAACGTCAGAGCAGGACTGCATAATCCACCGATGGATGATGCAACACTATCTATGCTTGCGGATGCGGCGTTTCGGTCCTAGTTTTTAAAGCATGGGTTTGATTAGTAATCAAACCCATGCTTTTTATATGTATGAAGTAATTCGTTGAGATGTAGGTTTTTAATATAAATGATTATCATGTTTTTTTGATTTTGTCTTGTTGAAAAATTCTTATTGTAATGCCAGTTTGGAGGCTGTATAAACATTTTTCGTATTTAATCCCAAATTAATGGTCTTTCTAAGTTTACCATTCGTAAATATTGTAAAAATTGACCTGCATGGACCGCATCATGATAGGCAATTCGTAATAGCATATCACCTAAATATCGTTGATAGCCAACATCGCTTCTATCAATAAGTCTTGAATCTAGCTCGGCTATGCTTATTGATTGAACATATTCTATGAAGTCAGTAAGGTATGATTGTGCCAATTCAATTTCTTTTTTTACACAAGTAATTGGCTCGTCATCATACGGGATACGTATGTCGTTTATTGAACCGTTGTTTTTTATAATCATATGATAGTAAAAAGTTGAGCTCCATACGTGACGAATCATTTCACCAAAGGACATAGCCTCAGGATCAGGCTTCCAATTAAGAAAATTATCGGGAAGAGAATTCCATAATTTTTCTGAGCGCCTTCTCGTTTCTTTTAAATTTAATATACTAAGATCAATTGCATTCATAATAAATTCTCCTTTACTATTAAACTTAAAATAATTGTATCAATTTAATAGTTAGGGTATCATCGAAATATGAATGTATATCCGAATATCTCATATATAGCTAAACTAATTGCTGAACCTACAAGAGCAATCATATTAGATTGTCTAATGAATAATCAGGCACTACCTGCTAGTGAATTGGCTTATATGGCAAAAGTGTCACATCCAACAATTAGTTCGCATCTTTCTAAATTAGTAGAAGGGAATTTACTTACAGTTGAACAACATGGTAGACATCGTTACTATCGACTTGCTAATCAAGAAGTTGCAGAAGTGCTTGAAAAGTTAGGGACAATTGCACCAACAGTTCAAGTTCGCTCTTTAAAACAATCAAGCCAACTAAAACAAATTCGTTATGCTCGAACTTGTTATGATCATCTTGCAGGCAAACTCGGTGTAGAGATAACTGGAAAATTACTAGATAGGCAATTTATAATTTTAGAGGATGGAGAATACATTGTAACGGAACAAGGTAAGAAATGGTTTCTGAATTTTGGAATAAATGTTGATGAGGCAGATACAAAAAGGAGGGTATTTGCAAAACCTTGCCTTGATTGGAGTGAACGGCGTTACCATATTTCTGGTTGGTTAGGGTCTGCAATTGCAAAACTGCTTTTTGAACAGGGATGGATTACGAAAACGGATAAGAACCGAGCTGTCCATCTTACAAAGAAAGGTGTAAAGTTATTGGAAGATCAATTAGGCATTGATATGAAAACTGAGGAAAAAAAAGCTTGAAATTAGAAAAGTCCGTCAAAATGACGGATTTTTTCATTATGGTAGGAGTGTACATGAATAATAGGATGTTACCAATAATTGTTGCCAATAAAAAATCTGTCTTTTCATTCTTCTTTTTTAAGTTTTAAAGGAGAAAGCTAGGCTTCTTATTTTTACTAATGTTATAATAAGAAAAAAGCACGAAAAGAGGTCATCTCATGCTAGAGGTTATTGCAACATGTTTAGAAGATGTAAAACGAATTGAAAGTGCTGGCGGGAAGCGGATTGAATTAATTTCATCTTATACAGAAGGTGGTTTAACACCGAGTTATGCTTTTATAAAAAAAGCGGTAGAAGTGGTAAGTATACCAATTCATGTTATGATTCGTCCGCATGCGAAGTCTTTTACATATACGGAAGAAGAAATTGAAATGATGAAAGAAGATATTATAGTTGCACAGAAGTTAGGAGCAGCTGGGGTAGTATTAGGCGTATTAAACGAACGAAATGAAGTGGATGAAGAGAAATTAGCGGATTTACTATCTGTTGTAGATGGAATAAATGTAACGTACCACCGTGCGATAGATGATATAAAAAATCCAGTAGAAGCGATGAGCACTTTAAAGAAGTTTCATAAAGTGACTCACGTTTTAACTTCAGGTGGACAAGGAAATATAGTAGAGAATATTCCGGTGCTTACAGAAATGCAAAAGGTAAGTGATGGTCAAATTCAGCTTGTAGCTGGAGCTGGCGTGACGAAAGAAAATATAAAGCGATTGCTAGATGAAACTGGAATCACGCAGGCGCATGTCGGTACAGCGGTAAGAGAAGGAAAATCATGTTTTTCTGAAATAGATCCTAATTTAGTACAAGAATTAGTTGAAATAATAAAATAAGTGCTTAAGAAAGAGGAGAAACGATGAAGGAAAATACGAAGAAAGAATTATTCTCTTGGGCTAAAACGATAGGTTTTACCCTTGTATTAATTGCTATTATTCGCGGTGTTTTATTTACACCTTCTTTAGTACAAGGTGAATCAATGATGCCCACTTTAAAAAATAACGAAAGAGTTCTCGTGAATAAGATTGGTTATAGTATAAGTGGATTAGATCGCTTTGATATTATCGTCTTCCACGGGAAAGAAGGATACGATTTAGTAAAACGAGTAATTGGTTTGCCAGGCGATACAGTTGAGTATAAAAATGATGTTTTATATGTAAACGGAAAAGCGATGGAAGAACCATATTTAAAACAGTTTAAGGAAAAAGCAGTAGGCCGTGTATTAACTCCAGACTTTACGTTAGAACAAATCACTGGGAAAACGAAAGTGCCAGAAGGCCAAGTATTTGTTTTAGGGGATAATCGTGAAGTTTCTAAGGATGGTCGCATGTTTGGCTTTATTTCAGAAGATGAAATCGTCGGAAAAGGACAAGCTGTTTTCTGGCCGTTGGAACAAGTAAGAGCGTTATAAAGTGTGGTGAAGTATGGGAGAGGTATTCTTCCATACTTTTTTATTTGCTTAAAATCTATTGATTGAATTGAAAGAATATTTTATAATTTTAAATTATATGTTTGTTTCGAAAAACGGAATTTAAGTTCCGTAATTCGGAACGAAAGGGAGATAGAATGAGTATAAATAAAACGGCAGTTAAGACAATGGATATTTTAGAGTTGTTTTATGAGCATGAAGAGCTAAGTTTAACTGAGATGGTTCAGCTTACAAATATGCCGAAAACATCTGTTTATCGTTTAATTGGCTCGTTGGAAGAGATGGAGTTTTTACAAAAAAACGAAAAGGGGAAATATCGTTTAGGGGTCGTATTTTTACGGTTCGGTCAACTTGTTTCACAACGATTATCAGTAAGAAATATAGCAATTCCTTATATGAAAGAACTTAGAGATAGTTTAGGACAGGCAGTTAATTTAATAATTCAAGATGGTAATGACGCAATTTATGTTGAAAAGATGGAAGGTGTTCAGCCAGTACGCGTGTATACGGCGGTTGGAAGAAGAGCACCACTTTATGCTGGTGCATGTCCAAGAATTTTACTATCGTATTTCTCTGAGGAGGAGAAACGGAGATACATAGAGGAAGTGAATTTAAAACAGTTTGCAGATGGAACAATCGTGGATAAGGAACAATTGTTAGAAGTGTTGCAAATGGCAAAAAAGGAAGGCTACACAATTAGCTACTCTGAGTTAGAAAATCATACAGCAGCTATAGCAGCGCCTATTTTTGCGAGCGGTGGAATGGTTGTAGCAGGCATTAGTATTTCGGGATTAGCAATTGAGTACAGCGAAAGTAACATTTCATATTTTATTGCGAAGGTGAAAGAAACAGCGCATCGTATTTCGAAAGAACTCGGCTTTTTGGCATAGAAAGAGGGAGTAGGATGAAATTTTCTGCGTTAGGGGATCAAGCAATTATTGTTACATTTGGTGAAGAAATTAAGATGGATATATATGAGAAAGTACAGCGGTTATTTCAAGCACTGCAGCAACATCCGTTTGCAGGAATGATAGAGTGCGTTCCGTCGTTTACTTCATTAGCTGTTTACTACAATGTATACGAAGTATGGAAGGGAAATGAGAGAAGTGAAAGGTCACATGATTACGTTCGCCAGTATATAAAGGAACTGTGTGATTCTTATAAAGAAGAAGTAAAACAGGATGTGAAACATATTTCTATACCAGTGTGCTACGGGGGAGAATATGGACCTGATTTAGAAGAGGTCGCGCATTATCACGGTTTACAAGTAGAAGATGTGATTCGAATACATAGTGAAACTACATATTTTGTATATATGCTAGGTTTTACACCAGGGTTTCCGTATTTAGGAGGACTTTCAAAAGAATTAGAAACACCTAGAAAAGAAACACCACGGTTACAAATCTCTCCTGGTTCAGTAGGTATTGGCGGAAATCAAACAGGTATATATCCGCTTGAAACACCAGGAGGATGGAATATTATCGGCCGAACTCCTATTTCATTATTTAATCCGGAAGAAGAAATACCAACATATATTCAAAGTGGTATGTATTTACGATTTATTCCAATAACGAAGGAAGAGTACGTATCACTTGAGGGGGTTAAAGAATGGATGTAGAAGTTTTGCATGCGGGAATGTTTACAACAGTCCAAGATTTAGGGCGATCTCATTATCAACAATACGGTGTACCCGTTGGCGGTGCAATGGATCAAAGTGCGCTTCGGATGATCAATATGTTAGTTGGTAATGAAGAGAATGAAGCGGGACTCGAAATGACGATTATGGGACCTAAATTGTTAATAAAGAAAACGACTTTACTTGCGATTGGCGGAGCAGATATGGAACCGTTATTGAATGGAGAGCGTATCCCGTTATGGCGTCCAATTTTAGCGGAAGAAGGTAGTATGCTTTGTTTTGGAAAAGTGAAAAGTGGTTGCAGAGCGTATGTGACCTTTGCGGGTGGAATACATATTGAGCGTACAATGGGAAGCAAAAGTACGTACATACGTGCTGCGATTGGTGGTATAGAAGGAAGAATGCTGAAAAAGGGTGACTACTTCCAAATTGGTGCACAACCAGAAATGGCGAATCGTTTCATTCAAGACTTACAAAAAGATGAGAGTATAAAAACGAAATGGGCAATTAGCAACAGCGTACTACCAAAGTATAAGAAACATCCTAAGCTTCGTGTCATAGCTGACTTTGAATACGATCAATTTACAGAAGAAAGTAGAAAGGCATTTTTTAGGAAAGAGTATAAGGTATCTAATTATGCTGACCGTATGGGCTATAGGGTTGAGGGAGAAGTTTTAAATAGGATTGAAGAAAAAGAGATTTTATCGAGTCCTGTTACATTTGGAACCATTCAAGTTCCTAATGGTGGACAGCCGATTATATTAATGGCAGATAGGCAAACGACAGGTGGCTATCCGAGAATGGGAAATATCATTTCAGTAGATTTACCTCTTCTTGCCCAGCTAAAGCCGGGGGACTATGTTTCTTTTGAGAAAATTACGCTTGAAGAAGCGGAACAATTGTACATAGAACAAGAAGTAAATAGGAATCTATTAAAGAAATTCATCGCTTTACGAAGCTGAGAGCAGGAGGGAAATATCATGACTACAATTGATTTGAATTGTGATTTAGGAGAAAGTTTTGGCGCTTATAAAATGGGGAATGATGATGAAATTCTTCCGTTCGTTTCCTCTATAAACGTTGCTTGCGGTTTTCATGCAGGTGATCCGTCTGTTATGCGTCAAACTGTTGAAAAAGGTTTGGAGCATAACGTAGCAATAGGAGCGCATCCTGGATTTCCTGATTTAATTGGATTCGGTAGAAGAAACATGAATGTTTCAGCAAGTGAAGTATACGATTATATTTTATATCAAACAGGCGCATTAGACGCATTTGTAAAAGCGGCAGGCGGAAAAATGCAGCATGTAAAGCCGCACGGTGCCTTATATAATATGGCGGCGTCTAATCCGGAGATTGCAGATGCAATTGCAAAGGCAATTTATCATATAAATCCAAGTCTATCGCTTTACGGATTAGCAAATAGCGAGGCGTTTATACAGGCTGCAGAAAAATACAAAGTAACTCTCGTACAAGAGGCTTTTGCGGATCGTACATATAAGCAAGATGGTACATTAACGAGTCGTATAGAAGAAAATGCGCTTATAAAAGATGAAGACGAAGCGATAAAGCAAGTACTTCAAATGGTGAAAGAAGGCCATGTAAATGCGGTCAATGGAGAGAAAGTAGCAGTTCAGGCGCAAACGATTTGTTTACACGGTGATGGGGAAAAAGCAGTGCAATTTGCAGAGAGAATATACAGAACATTCAAACTTAATGGTGTTTCTATTTGTGCACCGAAATAAAAAATAGGGGGAAGTGCTAAAAATGATTAAATTAATCGGAATACTACTTGTTGCAGTGGGATTTTTATTTAGATTAAATACACTTTTAGTAGTTATGGTTGCAGGTATTGTTACTGGTATGGTTTCAGGATTAAGTTTTTATGATGTGATCAGCATGTTCGGTGAATTTTTCATAGAAAATAGATATATGTCTATGCCAATTATATTAACTTTACCGGTAATCGGAATTTTAGAGCGTTACGGTTTAAAAGAAAGAGCCGAAGCACTTATAACGAAATCAAAAGGAGCAACAACTGGAAGAGTATTAATGTCATATTTTACGATAAGAGAATCGTCAGCAGCACTAGGGCTTAATATTGGTGGCCATGCGCAAACAGTAAGGCCGCTCGTTGCACCGATGGCAGAAGGGGCCGCGCAAGGTAAATACGGTAAACTTCCTGAAAAATTAAGAGAAAAGATTAAAGCAAACGCAGCTGCTGCGGAAAATACAGCTTGGTTTTTCGGAGAAGATATTTTCATCGCAACTGGTGCTATTTTATTAATGAAAGGATTCTTCGATTCAGTAGGTATGCATGTCGGTGTATGGGATATGGCACTTTGGGGCATTCCGACAGCAATATCTGCACTTATTGTAAGCTGGATTAGATTTAGAAGGTTTGATAAATATATAGAGAAAACAATGAAGGCAGAAGAAAAAGAGGAGAAGGAGGTAATCTAATATGAACATCATCACAATGGATACAATCTATTATGTATTAGGGATAATCGTTGCCTTTATCGCTGTTCGTATCGCATTCGATCGTGAACATCCAAACAGATTCGGTTCTAGTTTATTTTGGGCATTGTTTGCAGTTACATTTTTATTCGGAAATATAATTCCTTCGTTTTACGTTGGTTGTATAGTGCTCACTATGGTCGTTTTAGCCTCGCTAAATAAAGTGACAAAATCAGAGGAAAAAGAAGTACCAGTACAAGAACGTGTGAAACATGCTGAGAAATTAAAAAATAAAATTTTTATGCCTGCACTATTAATTCCTATTTTTACAATTATCGGTACGTTAACGTTAGGGAAAATTAAATGGGGAAATGTCTCTCTTGTTGATCCAGATAAAGTAACATTAGTTGCACTAGCGCTTGGTGCATTACTCGCATTTGTTGCGGCGATGCGTATTACAAAATCAAAAATAACAACACCTGTACAAGAAGGAAGCAGACTATTACAAGCTGTTGGCTGGGCTGTAATTTTACCACAAATGTTAGCAGCACTTGGCGGTATATTCGCGAAGTCTGGCGTTGGACAAGTTGTTTCAGACTTAGTCGGACAAGTGCTACCGACAGAGTATCCGTTCGTTGCCGTTATGGCGTACTGTTTAGGCATGATGCTATTTACAGTCGTAATGGGAAATGCATTCGCAGCGTTTGCTGTTATTACTGGCGGAATTGGCTTACCTTTAATAGTTCAAATGCACGGCGGAAACCCAGCAATTATGGCAGCACTCGGTATGTTTGCTGGATATTGCGGAACGCTGCTTACTCCAATGGCAGCAAACTTTAATATCGTACCTGCGATGCTTTTAGAGCTAAAGGATAAAAATGCGGTTATTAAAGCGCAAGTACCAATTGCTCTTTCAATTTTTATCATAAATATGTTTATTATGTACGGCCTAGTATATCGTTTCTAATTAGGAGGTAATAACAGTAAATGAGAATCTATAAAAAACTATAAAAATTTACAATTACAGGTTTTATATTTTACAGAATTCAACCTATAATATTTTCAGGTGATGAAAAGGGGGGAAAGGATGAAAACAACACGTACTTGTAAAATCAATTCTATTACAAAAGAACAAACGGAAGATTTAATTACTTTAATCCGTACGTTCGAAAGTGCAAAACGATATAGTTTTAATCGTTTGATTGAGGGCGAAAACGAGAAAGAATTGATAAAAAAACTACAACCTAAATATTTGTTAAATAAACGTTTTTGTGAAGATGCGATTTTACAAGCGCAATCGATCCTTTTCTCTCAAAAAGAACTTCTTCCTGTTTACCTAGAAAACAATCAAAAAAAGTTAGAAAAGACGTTACAAAAAATAGATGATTATGAACGCGGCAAAAAAAGACCTAAACAAGTTGCATTAGAAACTTGTTTAATTGGCTTAAGAAAACGAAAACAAAAATTAGAACAAAGAATTGAAACGTATGCAAAACATATTAAAAATAAAACATTACCTCCTATTATTTTTGGTGGGCGGAAAAATTTCTATGAAAGAATGAAAAACAAGATATCCAATCAAGAATGGAAAGATTTGCGGACACGACAATTATATTCTCGTGGAGATAAAAGCAAAAAAGGGAATTTGAACATGCGCATTACAGTTGATGACTGTGGGCAAGGATGGTTAGAAATTGCAAATCCATTAGGACGAACAAATGGAAAAACAAAAAGCCCACGAATCAAAGTTCCGATTATCATTCCATATCATTTTTATCATCAAATCACAAATGTCGTTATGGGAAAGCGAATCGGTGTAAATCCAAAAGGAAAACCGATTATAGAGCATCAAAAATATAGTGTAGAAATCATTCGTAAACAAAATGAATTTTATGTAAATATTACGTTTGATGAAACACAAATAGGTCGTGTACTAGATTTGAAGGAAACACCACAATCAGATGTAATTGCAGGAATTGATGTAAATCCGGACCGTATTGCAGTTAGTTTATGTACAAAACAAGGTAATTTTAAAGGTTCAAAAAATTTTTATCTACACAATCTGAATGCGTTTTTAACAAATAAACGCGCAACGATAATTGGACAAATCGTACAACAAATTAAAACATGGTTATTGGAAAACAATGTAGGTGGAATTGTTTTAGAAGATTTAAAGTTTCAACAATCTCATGATACTGATAAATACAGTAATCGTAATTTCCATCAATTTACGTATAAAAAGATGTTGAACAGTTTAATTCGTATGTCTCTTCGTAACGGATTTTCTGTTAAAACAGTAAACCCCGCTTATACAAGTGTGATTGGAAAATTAAAATACAGTAAAAATTTCGGTATTAGTGTTCATGAAGCAGCCGCATTCACGATTGCAAGACGTGGATTGGAATTGCAAGAACAATTACCACAAGAGATTATATTATTATTAAAAAACCAAATTACAACAAAACTGCGTATTCTTGTTGCTTCCATGGAAGAAAGTAAAAAGAATACGAAAAAAGTATATAAAAAATGGTTACAAACAATTCAAACGTGGAAAGAATATCACAATTGGAAATTGTGGAGCATTCTTCACAAAACTGTTTATATGAGCAATCAACAATTCATATTTAAAATTTAAATGAGAAGGGGGGGGACTGGTTTATTTCTTATAACCTCTTGCATACTACTGACTTGGATGAATGGTAGTATGCAAGAACAGATCGTTCCTAACAGGAACCTGCCGTCATTCTTTCACAATAGGTGGATGAAAAGGTCACAACCCTTACGGACAGGAAAAAGGTGAAATTCCTTTTCGGTAGTTGGCATTTGACTTGGTTCGCCAACAATTTATAGATTTTTATAAGAATTTTAAACCAGGATAAAACTATGAAAACAGTATTATTAACAGGGTTTGATCCGTTCGGCGGAGAAAATATCAATCCAGCTTGGGAAGTAGCAAAAGGTTTGCATGAAAAAACAATTGGAGAATACAAGATAATAAGCAAACAAGTACCAACTGTATTTCATAAATCAATAAGCGTATTAAAAGAGTATATAGAAGAACTAGCGCCGGAAATTATTATATGCATTGGACAAGCTGGGGGCAGACCAGATATTACGATAGAACGTATCGCAATTAATATTGATGATGCAAGAATCGCTGACAATGAAGGGAATCAGCCGGTAGATGTACCGGTTGTAGAAGAAGGAGCGATTGCGTATTGGTCTACACTTCCGATGAAAGCAATCGTAAAAAAACTTCGCGAAGAGGGTATACCGTCATCTGTTTCACAGACGGCAGGCACATTCGTTTGTAATCACTTATTCTATGGACTTATGCATGAACTAGAGAAACATGATAAGAAAATAAAAGGCGGATTCATTCATATTCCGTTTTTACCAGAACAAGCGAGTAATTATCCAGGGCAACCGAGTATGTCACTTTCTACTATTCGTAAGGGGATAGAATTGGCAATCGAAGTAACGACGACAGTTAAGGTAGATATTGTAGAGGTTGGGGGCGCAACGCATTAAGTAAAATGAATTGTACAACACCTCCTGTAAACAACTGGTATAATAAGAATAGGAAAATACATAGAGGTGATTTTTGTGCAACAATTTGAAGAAGTACGTTCAATTTTAGAAAAAGCGAAGAAAATTACAGTATTAACAGGCGCTGGTGCAAGTACGGAAAGTGGTATTCCAGATTTTCGTTCAGCAAATGGATTGTATGCTGATGCGAATGTGGAGATGTACTTATCAAGAGGGTACTATAACCGAAGTCCGAAAGAATTTTGGAAGCATTATAAAGAAATCTTTCAAATTAATACGTTCCATCAATATAAACCAAATCGTGGCCATCGCTTTTTAGCTGAGCTAGAAGAACAAGGGAAAGATATTACGATTTTAACGCAAAATATTGACGGTTTACATCAATTAGGTGGCAGTAAGCATGTCATCGATTTACATGGAACACTTCAAACAGCACATTGTCCAAAATGTAAATCAGGCTATGATTTACAGTATATGATTGATCATGAAGTACCGCGTTGTGAGAAGTGTAATTTCATTTTAAATCCAGATGTTGTTTTATACGGAGATACACTGCCGCAATATCAAAATGCGATGAAACGTTTATATGAAACAGGTGTACTTCTCGTTATGGGAACGTCATTAAAAGTACAACCTGTCGCTTCATTCCCGGAAATCGCAAAGAGGGAAGTAGGAGCAACAACTATTTTAGTAAATGAAGAGTTAACAGGACAGGAATATAACTTTGATTTTGTTTTTCAAAATAAGATTGGTGAGTTTGTTGAAGGGTTATCTTCAATGAAATAAGTTATCGAAAAAACTGAGGTATCTGCCTCAGTTTTTTATTTGAGTTATCGCTGTTTTAAGCCATATGAAAACATTTTGATAATGTAGTAACAACATCTCTATAATTTATAAAAATCAATTTGCCCCATTTTTCTTTTAGAATAATATTCATGTTATTGTGCATTAAGGGAATGGTAATAAATAGGATGTAAAAACAAAAAACTGAAAATTAAATCTTTTATTTCTTTTATAATTAATATAAAATTCTATATATATCATATAAATAAATTTGATACATAATGATTTTGCGTAGAAATGTTAATAGAATGAAGCGAGGGAGCGAAATGAGACAGAAAAAGGAGCAGAAAAAACAATCGAAAAAGAAAAAGACTCATATTCCATTTCGGTTAAATGTACTATTTTTTATTGTCTTTCTTTTATTTTCAGCTATTATAATTCAATTAGGTAAAGTACAAATCATTGATGGAGAAACGTATAGAAATGAAGTAAATAAAAAGGAAGATGTAACGGTAAGCACTCCCGTTCCTAGAGGGAAAATGTTTGATCGGCAAGGTCACGTTATTGTAAATAATAAACCATTGCGAACCGTTACATATACGAAAATGAGAGGAGTAGACTCGAAAGAAGTTTTACAAGTAGCAAGAGATTTAGCCAAACTAATTGAAATGTCGCAAGAGGACATTGATAAGTTAACAGAGACAGATAAGAAAGATTTTTGGATGCAGTTAAATGAAAAGCGGGCAGCAGCGAAAGTAACGAAAGAAGATGAGAGTAAATTTAGAAAGCAAGAAATAGAAGGAAAAGAGTTAGATAAAAAAGTAGAAGAACTGCGCCGGGAAAGAATTACACAAGAAGAATTAAATGAGCTTTCAAAGGAAGATATAGAAGTATTAGTAATTAAAAGCAAAATGAATGCGGGATATAAAATGACGCCGCAAATCGTTAAAAAAGATGTAAGTCAAAATGAATATGCTGTCGTTAGTGAAAGGTTGGCAAGTTTACCAGGGGTAGATACAACAGTAGATTGGGAACGTGAATACCCAAATGATAAAATACTGCGCTCTATACTAGGTAGCGTTTCTAATGAAAATGAGGGGTTGCCAAGAGAACAATTAGATTATTATTTAGTTCGTGATTATAATCGAAACGACCGTATTGGTAAAAGTTACATCGAAAAACAATACGAAGATGCACTACATGGAACGAAAGAACAGTCTAAAAATATTATGGATAAAACAGGGAAGATTGTTCGAACAGAAAAAGTGACTGAAGGAAAAAGTGGAAATAACTTGATGTTAACAGTCGATATGGATTTACAGAAAAGAGTAGAGGGAAGCCTTGAAAAGAATTTACGAGCCTTTCATGCTGCAGAGCCGATGATGGATCGTGCGTTCGTAGTAATGATGAATCCGAAAAACGGTCAAATTTTATCAATGGCAGGAAAGAAAATTGTAAATAAAGATGGCGGGATGCAAATAGAAGATTATGCCTTAGGAACGATGACAAGTTCTTATGAGTTAGGGTCAACTGTAAAAGGGGCTACTTTATTAACTGGATATCAAACAGAAGCGATTAAGCCGTATACACATTTCTTTGATGCGCCAATGTATTTTAAAGGAAGTTCTAAGCCGAAGAAATCGTGGAAAGAATTTGGAGATATTGATGATTTAAGAGCTTTGCAAGTGTCATCGAACGTTTATATGTTTAATACAGCTTTAAAAATGGCAGGCATTAATTATGTCCCAAACAATCCATTAGACATTAAACAAGAAACATTTAATAAAATGCGCTACTATTTTAGACAATTTGGCCTAGGTGTGTCGACTGGTATTGACCTGCCAAATGAATCAATCGGTCAAATAGGTAGAACTGATAACATACCCGGATTTTTACTTGATTACGCGATTGGACAGTATGATACATATACGCCGCTTCAGCTTGCGCAATATATTTCAACCATTGCAAATGGCGGTTACCGAATGAAACCACAAATTGTACAAGAAGTTAGAGAGCAACCGAATAGACCAGAGGATGTAGGAAAAGTCGTTCGGTCGATTGAACCAGTTGTATTAAATAGAGTGGATATGGACACTTCGTACATTAATCATGTAAAAGAAGGATTTAGAAGAGTTTTTCAAGAAGCTGACGGAACAGGTACCGGAACGTTTAAAGGTTTACCATATAAACCAGCGGGAAAAACAGGAACAGCTGAGACAGTATATGGTGGAGAAAGTGATATTGGAAGAGATGAGAACAACAACCGAAAAAAATGTTATAATTTAACTCTTGCCGGTTATGCGCCATATGATGCTGATCCGGAAATAGCTTTTTCAGTTGTTGTGCCGTGGGTGAATGATGATAAATCAGGAATTAATTCTGCCATTGGTAAAGAGATTTTGGATGCGTATTTTGAATTAAAAACAAATAGATCAAATGCAAATTCAATTCCATTAGAACAACCGAACAAAGCACAATAAAAATAGTATCACTGCATGGAAACATATTGTGCAGTGATATATTTTTTGAGTTAAAAAGCGCTTTATAAGGTGGGAATGGATATGAAAAAGGAAATTAAGAGAGGCTGGGGAAAGTACATACTATTTATATTGGTGATGGTAATAGGCTACCATTCTTTTACTGTATGTAAAGTGGAAGGGGAATCGATGCAGCCGACTTTATATGAAGAAGATTACGTATTTGTAAATAAAGCGGTAGTACGTCTTTCTAATTTACAACACGGAGAAATTGTCATTATAAAGGAAGCGGATGAATCGAAATATTATGTGAAACGTGTAATAGGGCTTCCGGGTGATGTAATTAACATAACGAACGGAAAGGTATATGTGAACGATAAAAAGCAAGAAGAACCATATACGAACAAAGATTTATTTAACAACACACAAGTGTTTTATAACTTTCAAAAGACAAAAATTCCGCCAAATAAGTTATTTGTAATGGGAGATAACCGCGAAGTAAGTAGAGATAGTCGCAATGGCTTAGGATATATTGAAGAAGATAACATAATTGGCAAGGTGGAATTTGTATATTATCCATTTTCAAAAATGAAAATGATAGAATAAGTGGGGGGATGAGCAAAACCCCACTTATTAAAGTTTCACTTTATTTTCTTTAAAAAACCTTTTGGATTAAATGATATGAAAAATTTATGTTTAGACTCGTCGATTATGAAGTTATTATTTTTAGTTAAAAACTCATCCACAGCTTCCATCGGGCCAGGACCCCAATCGGGAAGAAGCGGATTTCCATTAATGGAGGTATCTTCTACAATTATATAACTGCCAGTAGTGACGATAGATTTATATAGTAAGAGTTCTTTGGATACATGCTCTTTACTATGATCAGAATCTAAAATAACTAAAATCACATCATCAGGTTTGCGCATGCTTACTATTGTTTGGATGGCCTGCACAGAAATAGAAGATGCTGTTAAATACGTAATCCGATTATGTGATGGCCGATTTGGCTGCGGAGTTATATCGATAGTAAGTACGTGACCTTTTCCAATTAAATCTAACATAGAAGCTAAATACAGTGCACTACCACCGTGAAAAGTCCCGCATTCAATAATTAAATCGGGCTTTAATTCATAAATGATTTCTTGATACAAAAAGAGATCAGAGGGAAGTTTACAGATTGGAACTCCAAACCAATGTGTATCTTTTAACCACACAAGGCTATCGTAATATTGTTTTAGAAATTCATTGCTTATAGTATCGATTTTAAATTCTCCTTTCTAAAAAGGCTTCTCTCGTTTGACGTAAAGTGTTTACGCATGAAAGTTGTACTATATATTATGTAGTAAGGAATTGTAAGGCGAGTGTTTTTACTTGAAAATAAGCCAAATAACTCATGTGGAAAATGAAAGGAAATAATCGTATGTACAAATACACAATTTGCTTTATTAGAAAAAGTGATAAAATATTGCTATTAAATAGAAATAAAAAGCCGAATATGGGGATGTGGAATGGTGTTGGAGGAAAAATATAAGAGAATGAAACGCCATACGAAGGAATAATTAGAGAAACATTTGAGGAAACGGGTATAGAACTTTCAAGTGTAACGTATAAAGGGACTGTTGGTTTTAAAGGTAAAGATGAGCCCCAGGCTAGTGAAGGAATGTATGTGTTCGTTGCTGATCTGCCAGATGGCATGCAGATGAATACACCATTTCGTACGGCTGAAGGATTATTAGAATGGAAAGAAATTGATTGGATATTAGATGGTGATAATAGAGGTGTAGTTAGCAATTTACCAAAATACTTACCGACAGTATTAACAGAAGAAAATAAGTTAAAACATATATTCACGTACGATAACCGGAATATTATTAATTACACAACTGCATGTTTGACAGAAGATGATGCGAACAAGCGATATGAAAAACAACTTGTTTCTCAATAGAAGAGGATAGTGAAAAATCACGTTTTTACTCTCATTATATATGCGAGGTGATTATATGCTTCAGAAATACAATTCATTGGTCATAATTGTAATATGTATGATATAACTTTTCTTATGGTGAAAGCGTAGAGAACATACGTAAACGGAAAAGAGGTGGCTTTGCCACCTCTTTTCCGTTAGTCACGAATCGCCTTAATGATAAACCGATGTTGCTTCACATCAAAATAATCTTTTTGTAAGATGATTTCATGTATACGATATAATTCCTCATAATACCTTTTGACAGTAAAATCAGAAATTTGCCATGGAATTGCTTTTAAATAATAGACGATAGCGCCAATATCATAAAATCGTTGGAAAGGGAATTCTTCTTTTGCTTCTAAGATAGTAAATCCGTTTTCCTGTAGTTTATTACATGCCGCTTCAAGCGACCAACTTGCAAATTCACTATTTAGTGGTGTGTCAAATTGGTCATTAAGTTCCGCACAATCGAGACCGCCAACTTGTTGTGTAAGAAATGTTCCATTTGGAGAAAGAATTCTTTTTACTTCAGAAGCAGCATATGATTCATGTTGATTTATAATTAAATCAAACTGCCCATCTTGAAATGGTAATGCAGTATCATCAGTTACTTCTAAAACAGTAATTCCTAAAGGCTCTAATTTGTTTCGAGCAATTGGCACGTTTGGAGCGTAGCCCTCAGTAGCGAATATAGTTGGCGGGAATGGTTGTAACATAGATAAAAACTCTCCGCCGCCAGTACCCATATCGAGCATTGATTCTGCATGCTGCATAAGCTGGAAAGCTGTACTGCCATATGACCACGATAAAGGCTCACTCTTCATTCGACCGGTTTCTGAAATAAAAGAAAAATCCCAACCGCTAAAATTTGTATTAGCACTTTCTAATAAAGTTAAAAATAATGGATCACGTTTCATAATTGTATCCTCTTATTTTGTAAGTAAATGATATGATGAGAAAAGAAAAAGGGAGGACCTCTTATGAAAGAGAAGCGGTTTTACGTTTCGTGTTCGAATAGATTCATATAAATTCGCTCCTTGTGAGAATGGTTATTTATATATTCGGGATAATTGAGTGGAAATCCTTTGAAGGAATAGAAGAAGGCAGTTGTTTAATGAAAAAATAAATTGAGTTATCTATTTTTATAGTGTAATTGTTCATTCATACGCATAAAAAACTATTCTCTCCATAAAATAGTAAAATTATATTGGAGGTTGAATTATGAAAAAATTTAGTGTATTTTCAATAACCTTGATGACTTTTGGACTATTATTATTTGGATTAAATAGGATAATAGATAGCTATTCTGAGCCTATTATCCTATTAGGGTATATTACATTTTTAATTGGAGTGGTTCTGAGTATTATAGCGATCGCTAGACGTGAAGATGGAAGCTTAAAATTCATATCACTTATCTCTTTCTTTGTTGTCCTGTTTTTCATTACTTGGTTTGAGTCGTTTCAGGTACTACGAATTATTACTTGGATAAAAAATATTTATTAAAATTTAAATTGTTGGTAAAAATGGGAAACCTTAAATTTAGGTTTCCTTTTATTATATTCGATTATCAATATTAAAATTTAATAGAGCCATTAATAAAAGAAAAAAATATATAAACTGAGTGTAAAAATATTTTAATTCTTTGAAAACATTCAGCGATTTAGTATTCTTTATATATGGAATATTTTGTTTATGTGAAAAGAGGGCAAGGTGCTATATGAAAAGAATAAAAAATGTAATGTTACTATTGTTATGTTTCTTATGTTTAAGTGGTTGTAATTATGAAGATGAAGATCAGGTGAAAAAATATGTGAAAAAAAAGCACGGAATTGATGTGATTGTAACAGATTGGGGTGCTATACACGAAGGGAATATGGGGCATACATACCATACTGTTCAAGCGAAAAACAATAAAAATATTCAATTTAGAGTAGAGGTTGATGGCTTAGTATACTCAAGAATAAAAGGTGATGAATATCAATACGGAAAAAAAACATATGAGGAATATAAGAAATTTAAACCAATGCTAGAAGAAATTAAAAAATTAGGTTACGTGGAACCTGAAAATAAAAATGTTTTTCAATATATAGTGGATGATGATATAGAGGAGAAACCAACGGATACGTTATTATTAACTTTAAAAACGAGTGACAAGATTGATTACAGTCAATTCCAATCAAAAGAATTAGATCGTTTATATGCTCTAATCCAATTCATTCAGAAGAGTAATAGAAAGATAACAAAAATTGAAATTGAAGATCATAATGGTAAATCTATAGGTTTCCCTTTTCAAAATGTGCAAAAAGCTATAACGAAAGAAGAACTGCTTTTAACAATGAAAAACACAGTAAGCGGTTATTGGACATATTTGATTCAAACTGAAACAAAAGTAGGCGTAAGGTTAAATGAAATTCAAAATGATCGTTTTGTAATTGAGGATATTACTTGTCCACACCCGAAAGACGGCAATTGTCTAGAGTATGAATTGACATTAGTTTTCAATGACAGTGAGATAAAATATAGAAATGATCCATATGTAATAGAGGATTTGAGAAAGGTAGTCACTATTCTTAAAGAAGAACTATATAATAAGGAATTTAACATATTTTTAAGGAACAAGGATGGAACAAGTTATTCACTCTGGCTATCATCCGAAAAAATTAAGGAAAGTAATAACATAGAAGAGCTAGTAAAATAATGATATAAAGAAGAAATTTAAAGTGCTTTTTACGTTTGTTATTTCTGTATTCAAAAAGAAAACCGCTTATGCTTCATTTTTGAAGCATAAGCGGTTTTGTTTAAAATAATTAAAAAGAAAAATCTTTTGGTAAAGTACCACTTTTTATTACCGTTCTTAACCCATGTTTTATAATCCAAGGATTAATAGGATGCTGTTTATCGCGTAATTGCTCTAGCCATTGAAAGACGAGTTCTGTACCTTCTTTCGTAATATCGTTAATATGATTGGCTACAGATTTTTGAACATATTTAGAAGGGTCATTCATTAATGGTTCAAGAAGCTGTAAATTGTACTTAAAGTCACCTTTCAGAGCTCCTATTTTTTTAGCCCAAGGAAGCCTTGGTCTTGTACCTTCAGAAACTAATCTTCTAATGTGGCTGTTTTCGTCATGAATCCACTGTTGTAATATATTTAGTGTGTCTTCATGGTATGTTTCAAGAAAAGGCCGAATGGCATATTCAGCAGTATTTCTTTTCGTTATTTCATACATGGCGTTGAATGAGGTTTCAAAGTCGTTAAGTCCATATTTTTCAACGTATTTTGCAATAGGCATGTACATATATCCATTTGTAAACGTGCCTACTTCTGTTGTATTTTCTGGTCCTAATGTTTTCAGTAATATATGTATTGCTGCATTAAAATCTTTTTGTAAAGCATTTTGTAATTCATCTGCTATTACTTCAATACGTTGTTTTAACTCTAAACCTTCAACTTTACATGTTACAGAGGATACAAAGTTTTTTTTAGAGAAATTCGGATCGTATTTACAAATAGAATCAGCTATTTTTTCTGCTAATTCTTCGTTGAATAAAAATTTTAATGGAACGTATTTACCCATTTTTTCACCTCGGTGGCCAGTTAAAAGCAATTTTTATTTTTTAATCGACAATCCATAAACTAACGTCTCACTCGGAGTCGTAATACTAAAACCAGTCATCTTATAATCAAGCTTCACTGTATCACCAGTGTAGTCTTTCGTGAATGAATCCATTTGTACGATAAGCTCTGCATCTTCATATACAACATCATCTTCAACAAATGTATCCCAAATTAAATCGACATCAACGAAAATACTACAAGAGTTTGTCATTGTCCCTCTAATGCGAATGATCTTTTTGTCTTCACGTTCTAATCTATGTATAGCTGCTTTTGCTTCATCAGTAATACGAATGTTCATAGTATCCCAACCTTTATTTATATTTCCTTTATTATTGCAAAAACAGGAGCAATAGGGAAGCAAAGAGGTTTGCAACAAAAAACGAGCAAACAAATTTGTTTGCTCGTTTCACTTTATTTTAGTTCACATTTATCAAGTGGAATCACTTTTGTTTTTTTCGTAAATTTATATCCTAACCATAGTACTAAGAAGAGTGGTAAACCGATGTAAGAAACGAGTACGCCATTCCAATCGATTGATTCACCCATAAATGCGCCGTAGTTTTGTCCTAAAATTACGATGATACAAAGTGTAAATGCGAAGATTGGACCAAATGGGAACCATTTTGCTCTATATGGTAAGTCATTTAAATCTTTTCCTTGTGCGATATATGCTTTACGGAAACGGTAATGACTAATTGCAATTCCGACCCATGCGATAAAACCAGACATTCCAGATGCGTTTAATAACCAAATGTATACAACACCGTCACCGAATAAAGAAGCAATGAAAGCAATACTACCAACAATTGACGTTACAATTAACGCGTTAACAGGTACACCGCGGCTATCTAATTTACCAAGAAACTTTGGTGCTTTTCCTTGGCGAGCTAAATCCCAAAGCATACGAGTTGATGCATACATACCAGAGTTACCAGCAGATAGTACAGCAGTTAAAATAACAGCGTTCATAACAGAAGCAGCAAAGGCAACGCCCGCTTTTTCAAAAATAAGTGTAAACGGACTTACTGTAACATCACTTGCTGCAAGGCTTTCAGTTGTATAAGGAATTAATAAACCGATAACGAGAATCGCAAGGATATAGAATAAAAGAATACGCCAAAAGATTGAACGAATTGCTTTCGGAATATTACGTTCTGGATCAGACGTTTCACCAGCAGCTACTCCTAATAGTTCAGTACCTTGGAAGGAGAAACCAGCTGCCATAAACACACCGATAATTGCCATGATACCGCCGTTAAATGGTGCATCTGCAACAGTGAAGTTTTTGAATCCAACCGTTTCGCCGCCCATAATTCCGAAAATCATCATGAAACCAACAATTAAAAAGATAATAATAGTAACTACTTTAATAAGTGCGAACCAATATTCAGATTCACCAAACCCTTTAACAGATAAGTAGTTTAAAAGGAAAATAATAGCTAAACATAATCCGCTCCAAATAAGAGAAGGGGTATCTGGGAACCAAAATTTCATAATTAATGTTACAGCTGCAAGTTCAGCAGCAATCGTAATTGCCCAGTTATACCAATAGTTCCATCCAAGTGCAAAGCCAAGTGATGGATCAACAAATTTTGTTGCATACGTGCTAAAAGATCCAGTAACAGGCATGTAAGCTGCGAGTTCAGCTAAGCTTGTCATTAAAAAATAAACCATAATTCCAATTGCGGCGTATGCAATTAATGCGCCGCCAGGTCCAGCTGAATGGATGACACCACCGCTGGCAAGAAATAGTCCGGTACCAATTGTACCACCGAGAGAAATCATCGTAAGATGCCTTGATTTTAGACCACGTCTTAATTCACCTTTTCCTTGTGTAGTTTGCGTTTTAGAGGTAGATTGATTTGTTGCGCTATTCATGTTCAACACTCCTTTTCTTGTAGGTTAGGAAGGAGCGGGGGAGAAAAATACAAAAAACCGCCAAAGGAATTTGGCGGAACGTTTCACAAATAACCACCCCATCATACCCTTCCGTTAAGATAGCACCCCACATTTACACGGTAATTTTGTAAATGTGACAGTTCTGTTCCTTTCGGAGACAGCCCCAGCTTATATTTCCAGAGAAGAAATATAAACTTCGGCAACTTTTCCTTTCAAACGGAGTCAGCTGACATTCTCTGTGTCTCGTCCGTTTTACTATTAAAAGTCGCAACCTCTACCTCATCGGATTGATGAGGATTTATATATTGCTAAGATTTTTAATATATGGCAATTGTAATGAATTTCTGAATATATTGCAAGATATTTTGTAGGAAAAAATCAAAAAATATCGGTTATTGTATAGGAAACGCTTGCAAAACTCCACCCGAACCAACTATTATGTAGCAATAAGCAAAGAAAAAATTGTTATACAAATGTTTCGCAAAAAATATTGAAAAATCCTTTAAATTAAAAGAAAATTCAGAAAAATATAATTCGACATTCATGATAAGGTCATATTATTTGTTATAATTAGGGTAACGTTTAAGCAAAAAGGGGAAATCAAAATGAAATTAGAAACAGAAAGGCTCTATATAGTGCCGTGTACAGAAGAGAGGATTCAAGTCGCTAACGAGCAAGGATATAATAGCGGTCCGCATATTGTGGGGCATGTAGAGAATGTAAAACAAGATGCGGCTTTATTACCATGGGGGGCGTGGTATGTTCTTCGGAAAGAAGATGATATCGTTTTAGGTGATATTGGGTTTAAGGGGAAACCAAATGAGAATCAAACAGTAGAAATCGGTTATGGATTCATTGAGAAATATTGGAATCAGGGCTATGCAACAGAAGCGGTAAAAGAACTAATCGATTGGGCTTTCAAAACAGGTGAGGTAGAAACAATAATTGCAGAGACACTTCTAGATAATTATAGTTCGATGCGTGTTTTAGAAAAGTTACATATGAAGAGAGTAAATGCTACAGAAATGATGATTAATTGGAAAATAGAAAAATAAAAAATACCGCTCTAAATTGAGCGGTATTTTTTATAGTTATGGTAGCATTTGCTTCTGATCATTCGGATACTCAGCCGTTGACGTATTAGGACGATTGGAATGATTACGAACAGCAATGAAAATAGAAATAATAACGACAAGACCAACTGCAACGTAAGAAAGTGAAATAATAGTTGGATCCACTTTAAATGTAGTAAGCAGTGTACGAATGTTTGTAAAGATAATAAGACCACCAACTAATACGCCAAGTAAATGAGAAGGAACGATGCGAACTAGCCATGCCGCGATTGGTGCCGCTACGATACCACCGAGCATGAGAGAAAATACCCAAACCCAGCTTACTTGTTCCCAGCCAAGTGAGATGAAGAAGCCGATTGTTGCAGCGAGTGAAACAGGAAATTCACTCGTATCTACAGATCCAATAACTTTTCTAGCTTCATTTCCTCTTGCTAGAAGAACAGGTGTCGTAATCGGCCCCCAACCACCGCCACCAGTTGAATCAACGAATCCAGCGAATAAACCAAGCGGCACAAGTTGTTTTGCAGACATACGCTTATTTGAAGTGACAATTTGTTTTTGAATGATGAATCGTAATAAAATATAAACCCCTAAAGTAAATAAAAATACGGAAATGTACGGTTTAATTACATCACCAGGTAAATTGCTTAAAAAACATGCCCCAACAAATGCGCCGATTGCCCCAGGTAATGTAAGCCTGGAAACTGTATATTTATCAACGTTTCCAAATTTGATATGAGATGCGCCAGAAGCTGCAGTTGTAACGACTTCAGCTAAATGAACCGATGCGGAAGCTACAGCCGGTGCAATACCAAACATTAATAATAGTGAAGTAGACGTTACCCCATACGCCATTCCGAGTGCTCCATCGATCAGTTGAGCGAAAAATCCAATAATAGCAAAGACAATTAATTTCTGCATAAATAATCCCCCTGTAATAATAAATGAAAAAGACACTTTTCCCGTATGAGAAAAGTGCCTTTGGTTTTTCCAATCAGCAATAATTAAATTTGTTTCATTATAATACATATTAATCGTATAAATCAACTAGGTTTTAATGTTTTTGAATTGAATGAAAGAAAAATAAAATATACAATAAAAGGATGGAGAGAAAGGGGAGAAAGAATATGTTAGCATTTGATCATCTCGTTCACGCAGTGCAATGTACACCGGAGGAAGCGGCAAAACAAATGCAGGAGCTTGGATTTCATACTGTATTAGGCGGAGAGCATACTACTTGGGGGACTTGGAATAGTTTAAGTTATTTTGATTTATCATACATAGAATTTCTGGCAGTTCAACATGAAGAAAAAGCGAAAGAATCAGAAAATCCATTAGTACAAGAAACAGTAGTGAAATTACAAGACGGAGAAGGAATGTTACAAATTGCAATTCGAACAGATGCCATTGAAGAGCTAGCAGTTAAGTTTAGTAAACACGGTTTACATACGATAGGCCCATTTGAAGGGAAACGAATGAGAAAAGATGGCCGCCTTTTAGAATGGAAAATGTTATTTGTAAAGCAAGAGAAAAACGGACCGAAATTACCTTTCTTTATACAGTGGAATGAAACGGACGAAGAAAGAAGAAACGACTTACGTAATATAGGGACAATCACTGAACATAAAAATAAAGTACAACAAATTGAAACGATTCATTACGCAGTGAAAAATGTTCGAGAAACAGTACGGAAATGGAAAGAAGTAATGGAGCTATTTACAAGCTCAGTTGTGAAAAATGAAAAATGGAATGCCGAGTGTCAAAGTGTAGTATTTGGAGATATTCATGTGCAGTTTTGTGAACCGATTGGAGAAGGGCTAGTACTAGAACATTTGAATAAGAATGGTGAATATCCATTTGCAGTAGAGTTTAAAGGTGGAAATAAACGAGAGCATGAAGTGCTAGGTAGTTTGTACATATATTAATAGAGGTGAACGTTGTGGAAGAAATGCTTAGGGAGATAGAGAGAATACTAGAATGGCCTCGTATTGTAAAGTGTACAGCTATTTCAAAAGGTTTCTCACATGAAGAGAAACATAAAATAGAATTAGAAAACAAAGTAACATATTTTGTAAAAGTATGTGATACAGTTCATTTTGAACGTAAACAAGAAGAATATACGTATATGAAACGATTAGAGTCATTACATATTCCAACACCCAAGTTAATTCATTTCATAATAATTGAGAAATTAAATAAATGTGTTCAAGTATTTGAATGGACCCGAGGTATAAATGGTGAAGAAGGTTTAACGAAGTTATCGGTGGAAGAACAGTATAAGGCAGGAAGAAAAGCAGGGGAAGTATTAAAGAGGATTCACTCAATTGAAAGAGAAAGTGCAAGTAATAAATGGGAAACATCTAGATGGAATAAATACGAAAGATACATAGAGGCACTAACAGATTACGAGGTGAATTTTCTGGATTTGAAGCCAGTATTAACCTTTGTAGAAAATCATAAAGATTTATTGGGAAATCGTCCAATAAGATTTTTACATGATGACTTCCATCCAGCAAATAGCATGATTCATAATAAGGAATTTATCGTTATCGATTTTGGTGGATATGATTTTGGTGATCCAATACACGATTTTTATAACGTAGCGATTTTTACTATAAGAATAAGTAAACCATTTGCGGTTGGACAAGTTCACGGTTATTTCGGAGGCGAACCATCGCTTCATTTTTGGAAACTGTATACATTGTACGTCGCGATGACATTCCCAGCGGATATCGTTTGGACGAATCGAAGTACACCGCATTTAGTAGATGATATGAAGGAAAGATTAAATGGAATTTTAGAAGATCATAATCATTTTTCATCTTATATTCCAAAATGGTATCAATCAAGCGAATTTAATAAATAAAGGAGTAATTTATATGGATAAAATAGCAGTAATTTCAGATATTCACGGTAATATTCAAGCATTAGAATCCGTGTTGAATGATATTAAATTAAGAGGAATCGAGCGCATTATTTGCCTTGGAGATTTAGTAGGAAAAGGACCTCATTCCAGTGAAGCAATTGAAATCATTCGTAAAGAATGTGAAGTAGTCGTAATGGGAAACTGGGATGATTTTATTACAAAGCCGACTGAATTTGAAGCATTAAAATGGCATCAAAAACAATTATCGGAAGAACAAAATGATTATTTAAGAAGTTTACCATTTTCAATCGAATTTTTTATGAGTGGAAAACTCATTCGTATGTTTCACGCTTCACCGAGAAGTTTATATGAAAGAATTCAACCACACGCTTCAAGAGAAGAACGTATTAGTATGTTCGAAAATAGTGATTTGACAGAAAATATAGAAGGAGAAAGAAAACCAGATGTCGTTTGTTACGGTGATGTTCACCAAGCGTTCGTTCAAAATTTCAGAGGGAAAACGTTATGTAATGCCGGTAGCGTAGGAAACCCACTTGAAATAACGCAAGCTTCCTATTTAATATTTGAAGGAACATATAATGAAAAAGAAGCGGCGAGCTTTTCTATTCAACTTGTACGAGTACCGTATGATATTGAATTAGCTATCAGATTAGCAGAAGAACTCGAAATGCCAGAAATTGAAGAGTATAAGCAAGAGTTACGGACGGCCTTATATCGGGGGTTTAAGGGGAAGTAAGCTAATAATATATCAACGATTTTTCAAATATATCTATCATAACTTAAAATATATCAACGATTTTTTCGATATATCAACGATTCGACAAAGGATATCGATTTACCGACAAATAGTGACATGAATTGTTACTTATAATCATATTATGTAAACTAATTATAAAGGGAGATATCATGAACCGAAAACAACGAATCAAAGAAATTGCAGATCATATTGTAAAGCTAAACTTAACCTATCCAACAAGAGTTGGAGTAAGTGGTATTACAGCATCAGGAAAAACAACATTTGCAAACGAATTAGCAGAAGAAATAAAAAAACGAGGATTACCAGTAACACGCGCAAGCATTGATGATTTTCATAATCCAAGAGTGATTCGCTATGCAAAAGGAAAAGAATCTGCAAGAGGGTATTATGAAGATGCACACGATTATACAGCTTTCAAAGAAAGATTATTAATGCCTTTAGGACCTAACGGAAATTTACAGTATGAAACGATTTCTCATAACTTAATAACGAATATGCCTGTACATAATGAGCCGCTATTGGCCACGCAAAATATGATATTAATAGTAGATGGAACGTTTCTATTGAAAAAAGACGTTGCGTATTTATTTGATTACAAAATCTTTGTAGATACAAATTTTGAGATTGCGAGAAAACGTGGTGCTAAGCGGGAAACTGAAGCTTTTGGAAGTTATGAAGAAGCAGAGAAGATGTTTTTGAACAGATATCATGCGGCCTGTAAGATGTATATAGATGAGCATAATCCAAAAGAGTGTGCGAATGTTATATTTAAGAATAGTGATTTAGGAAATCCAGAAGTTATATTTCATGAAAGAGCGTAATACATAATCAGAAATATATGTATAGCCTTTTGTTTATTGTTATAATTAAATTAATTTTATGAAGCAAATAAAAGGGGATAAGACAATAAAAAACGCAAAAAGGGGACAAGAAATATAATGAATGAAGTACTCGAACTAAAAGAAGAACTACTACAAATTAAAAATAACAATTATGCTGTACCAGAAGACGTAGATGCATATCCATATGCGCAATGGATGCTAGATTATATCGGATCACCTGATGCTGAATTACGTGATGATTTAATTTATAGTACGCTTCACACATGGATTACAAATGATGTATTTAGACAAAAAGAGTTAAGAGGATTAATGTTACAAGCAATTAGTCCTGATTATTTATTTTATAAAATTGGTGAAAAGGGAACAGACTCTGTATTTAAACGTGCATTCTCCGTATTAATTCCACCACTTATTTTATCTGTTCATGAAAGAGAACCGTTGTTATCGGAAGAACAATTGTACAGTGTGGCAGAACAAGTGTTGGAATATGTATATTTAGAAGAAGATGTAAGGGGCTACGTAGAAGGAAAAGGCTGGGCACACTCTACTGCACATGCAGCAGATGCGCTTGATGCTTTAGCGCGTACAATCCAAAATCGTGAGTTCTCATATGCAATACTAGCTGCCGTTCGTCAGAAGGTACGCTTACATGACTACGTATACATTCACTTTGAGGATGAGAGATTAGTAGCACCAATTATGTCGTTACTTAACCAAAATCTTTTAACTGAAGAAGAGTGGAGCAACTGGTTACATAGTATAGCAATTGTTGAAGACATCCCGCATCCTCAATATGATATTTTAGTACAAAATATTAGAGCTTTCTTAAGAAGTTTATATTTTAGAGTTTTAGAGACAGAGGGTAATACAGCCTTTACAGATGATGTATTGGAGACTTTGAAAGGGTTGCGTAGGTATTAAAAATTCTTTTTTCTAACAGAAAAGTACATAAAATCAACATCTCCCAACCATACTAATAAAATGTGTTGGAGGTGAGTTTAATGGACAAAAAAGACTTTGAAAAAGTATATAATAATTATTTACCTCAAGGGGAAGAGCAAGCTCAATTTGAAGTAGGCCATGAAGTCAATACAGGAGCAGAACAAATTGTTGCTGTTCGTAAAAATGATGAAGGTGATTTGATTGCTTTTAAAACAAGTAGCGGGAGAGAGTTAGATTATATGACTGCTCTTAATGAAGCGAAATCAGGGAAGTTAGCTCATGTGGACGTATTTCATAAGTATGGCAGAGATATTATACGTAGTGAACCGGATGGAATAAAAGAAAATAACTTAGATAATTTACCTTCATTTTAAACGGGTAAACCTCAAGAAGAGAATGTTCATTTGGATATTCTCTTCTTTGTTTTGCGAAGTTTTCCTAGCAAATAGACGATTCATTTTTAAAGTGCGATCATACTTTTAAAGAGCGCTCTAAATTTCTCTTTATCTTCTGCTGTAAATGGTTTCGGTCCTTTTGTACGCTTACCACTTTTTCGAACCATTGCACTTAAATATCGTGTTTGTAACAATTGTTCAATGTTATCATTCGTATACTTATAGCCTTTATGGTGTAGTACGATACAGCCTTTTGCTAAAGCGAGCGAAGCAAGACCGTAATCTTGTGTTACGATTAAATCTTCTTTTTTTGCTAACTGCATAATTCGGTAATCAGCAGCATCTGCTCCGGAATCAACATATATTGTTTCCACACCTTTCGGCTGCTCTGCATTAGAATAATGAGAAAAACTAGTAACGAGTGTAACAGGAATTTCCGCATTCGTAGCTTCAAAAATAATTACATCTTTTACAGGACAAGCATCTGCATCAACGTAAATTTTCATTTTTATCACTCCTATAACTAGGTTCGTGTTGATAATAATGGTAGATTTAGGTTTTGTCAAATGAGTAATATCTTCCTCAATTTAATACGTATGTATTTTTATAAAATAAACGGATATTTCGAACTAAATAACGAATGTACTATAGATTTTAATAAGTGGTTATATGTAGTGATGTGAAAATTTCTTAATACGAAAGTATTAGGAAGTTTTATTTGAATTTCATTCTGCGGATTGATTTTTAATAGTGTTTATTTGGATAAAATAGCAATAGAATATATATAAATAAAATGTATTTTAAATTAGAGGATCATTTCATGTTACTGCTCTATGCAATGGTTTCAAAAGATAAGTAAGTCTGAAATTAATCAGGAGGGCCGAATGAGGAGTTTCGATTTATCACAAACAACTATTAATATATCAAAAAATGATCTTATTTATAAAACGAATGATAATAAGTATTGGGTGTATGAAGTGATTTTTCAATCGCATGAAGGCATACCACCTCATAGCCATCCATTTGGAGAAGATTGTGCAGTTGTGTTGTCAGGTCATTTGGATTATTATATTTCAAATAAAATAATGATTCGTGCATCAAAAGGAGAGATTGTGTTTGGGTGGAAGAACCATATACATGGCTATAAAAATAATGAAACAGAACCCTTGCATCTATTAATTTTCGTTGCGCCGAATAAAATTGGGCTAGAATATTTACCTGATGATGATCCAAAAATTGTGCACGTACCGGAAGAAAAGCGAATAATGAAGCTTTCCGAATATCAAGTAGTACATTCCCCTTTTTCTTCTTTTGAAAGAATAAAAATAGATGGTGAATATTCAGAAGCATATAATGAGAATGGACTTATGGTGTTTATTGATATCGAAAATAAACAAATGTATATATTTGAGGGTGAGAATGTGGAGATAAAAACTTCAAATCCCATAGTATTTATTAAGTATACAGCTAGATTGTGAGAATGGAGAGTTGCTTTTCTGTATTTATAATAGATATGTAGTTAAGAATATTAAAGAGGAATATTTTACAGAAAATAGGGAATGAGTTTTATTATTTAACTTATAGACAACGAAATAGAAATGACCATTTATTGAGGAGAGCGATATTTATATGCAGTTATATTTTTATAATGAAAACTTCAGAAATATAATAAATCAATATACATTGTCAGAAGAGCAGCTTTGTTATACAGGTTTACCTAAAAAGCTTGTAAAACTATCGAGTGAGGATTCAGATCGGCATTCAATTTTAGCTATGAAAGATAATGAGCTTGTAACGTTTTTTGTTTTACATAAAAATGACGGGGTTAAACCATATACAAATAATGAAAAATCTATTTTAATAAGAGCATTTTCAACAGATTTTCACCATCAAGGGAAAGGATATGCAAAACAAGCTTTAAAGATATTACCTGACTTTGTCCGAAATAACTTCTTAGGTATAAATGAAATTATTTTAGCAGTAAACGTTAAAAATGTAGCTGCACAATCTTTATATGAAAAATGTGGTTTTTGTGATAATGGGGTTAGAAGGATGGGGCGGAAAGGTGAATTAATCATAATGAGTTACAATTTATAAGAATCATTCTTAGAAGTAGGGAAGAAAGATAAAGAAAAACGAAAAATTTCGAAAAGAAAGCCCCTGTATCAATCATCAGGAGCTTTCTTATAATTTAATTTTGGAATGAAGCTTCTTTTCATTATTTTTTGCTTACTTATTATCTGGAGTTAATGAATAAAGAAGTTTTAAATGTATTAAAAAGTTATTTTATTTCCCACAAACCAAAATAGCCTCCCGCAAACGAGAAATACCTTCCTCAATTTGATTAATATTCACTTTTCCATAAGATAAACGTATATAACCATCTTTTGCGCCGAAAATACTACCTGGCATAAAAGCAATTTCTTGTTTTAAACTTTGCATAATAAGTTGTTTTTCGTTTATCGGTTCTTTTAATTTTCCCCATATGTATATTCCACCGGTCGGATTTGAAAAAGAGATTTTATCGTGAAGTTGCTCGTTTAAGGCGCGAACGATAACGTCTCTTTTTTCTGCTAGTTGTTTTCGTAACGGTACGATATGCGACTGAAATGGTACAGTTTCAAAAAATTGTTGCATAAGCCACTGTGGGAAAATGCTCATACCTAATTCCATTTGGTGCCTTGCGTCGGATAACCTTTCTACTACAGACTGCGGGGCAACGAGCCAACCAACTCGTAAGCCTGGTGCAATCATTTTTGATAAAGAATGTACATAAATGACAGTTCCATTTTCATCAATTGATTTCAAAGTAGGGCAAGGTTGTTTCTTTTCTAGCGTAAGTAAACTAGACGGATCATCTTCCACAATCGCAATTCGTAAGTCTGCACAAAGTGATAATAGTTTTTTTCTACGGTTTGGATGAAGCATCGTCCCCGTAGGGTTTTGGAAATTTGGATTTAAAAAAATCATTTTAATGCGGTGCTTTCTATATAACTCCTGTACATCATCTGGGTTAATGCCGTGTTCATCAACAGGTAATGGGAAAATACGAATACCTGCTGATTGGAATAGAGGCAGGGAATAACAGTGTGAAGGACTTTCGAAAGCAACAGCATCACCTGGATTTAATAAACATTGCACGATAAGGTGAAGTGCTTGCTGTGCGCCAGATGTAATCATAATGGATTGTTCAGTCGCCTCAACTTTTAAATATTCCTTCATATATTTTACGACCGCTTGTCTTAGCGGGAGATAGCCTTGCGGATGATCGTAACTTAATGAATGCGTTAACGGTTGTTCACGTAAAATCGCTTGTAGTTGATCGTGGGGATAAAGATTACAACCGAGCTCTCCGTTTGCAAAATCAATAATATTTTCATTTTGTTGTACTTCTGCCCGAATATGGCGAAGTAGTGGTAAGTTTGGTAAAAAAGTACCACCTTCTACGAAATTTCTCCAGTTCGGCGTTAATGTTGGAGAAACACCCCACATATGTGTACTCACGCGTGTTCCTTTACCAGTCGTACTTTCTACAATTCCCATAGCACGTAGTTCATTATAAGCAGTCGTTACTGTACTTCTGTTTACATTTAACTGCGTAGCTAATTTCCGTTCTGAAGGGAGGAAGCTTCCTGGAGGAAGTTCTCCATATGTAATACGTTTTTCAATAAAGTCAACAACTTGCTGATAAATAGGGATTTTACTGTCACTATCTAGTTTCCATTCCATAAAAAACGCCTCCGTATCTCTTATATACATCAAGTATAGCAAATTGGCTGGGTAAAAAAACAGCCAATTGGACGGTGTTATATCCAGCCAATTTTACTATGCTAAATAGGGAAGGGGAGATTCGGATGAAACGATGGCAAATGGAATGGCTCCTAGTATCAGTTGCATTAGTATGGGGAGCAAATTATACAATAGGAAAGTATGGAGTGGCATTTATGTCATCCATTCAATTTAATAGTTTACGATTTTTAGTAGCATCACCGGTATTATTACTTATTACTTTTATAATGGAACGCTCATTACGTATTGAAAGAAAAGATTGGTTACGATTAGTAGCAGTCGGTATCGTTGGTACAACAATGTATCAAACGATGTTTATGCTATCTGTGAAATATACTTCAGCAACAAACGCCTCATTATTAATTGCAATGTCACCTATTTTTACAGGGATATTAGCAGTATTGCACAAACAAGAACGTTTTTCGATGAAAGTACAAATTGGTTCAATAGTGGCCTTTGTTGGTGCAGCATTCGTTTTATTAACAGGGCATACAGGAGGAGCTACTTACGAATATGCGTGGCTCGGAAACATAATTGGATTAGTCGCAGCGATTGCGTGGGGATGGTACCCAATATTAGCGCAACCTCTTATAACAAAATATTCCGCAATGAGAGTCACATCTTGGTCAACTTTAATTGGAATTGTACCTCTCGTTGTATATTGTTTATTCAACGTAAATACATTAACGTGGCCAGTAGACATGCCAAGCTGGGGGTCTCTAGCATATTCAATCGTCTTCGCGACAATCTTCGGACTTGCAATGTGGTATGTCGGTATTAGTAAAATAGGCTCAACGAAAGTAATGGTTTATATGTATCTTGTACCATTGTTCGCAGTTATCTTCGCGGCAGTAACTATCGGAGAGCAAATCAACATGATGCAACTCGTTGGCGGACTTATAATCTTTATCGGCTTATATGTTGTAAAAAAGGGTGGAATTCAAAAGCCAGCTCTCAATTTGAAAAAAGTAAGTTAACAATAAAAAGGATCTCTTTCATATAGAAGGAGATCCTTTTGGTTTTTGTAATAAAAGCGCTTGTTCAACAGCCCATTTTTGATGATCATGAATGAGAAGCTCTACAGCAAGTAAAGGAGACATCCACCGCAAAACATGATCTTCCTCACAGTTTTCAGTTTGTGTCTGCACCATGTTCGCAATATAAAAGAATCCATCGTTTAAATAATATGTATCTTCTTTTTCCGCATAAAAATATCGCATTGCATTACCGATATATTGATTAATTTCAATTGCCCATCCTAATTCCTCTAGTAGTTCACGATGTAAGCATTCATCTTTTGTTTCGGTACCTTCCATACCGCCACCAGGTAAAAAATAACGGTCTCCTTTTTGGATAATAGCAATGTTTGAAGAAGTTGAGTTAAAAATAATTGCATAACAACTAGGCCGTAATACATATTGCTCAGTAGGCTTTTTATAACCAAAAATAAGTTTAGATATCATAAGACACGTCACCTCTCTATAAAATACACAAAAGGAATAATAAGGCAAAAACAGAATTGTATAAGTATAATCTTACGAGATTGGAGTGATAACAAAATGATAAATCGAAAGTGTTCGCGCTGTAAAGAAATTACAGGTACATTGCACGGTGGTAAAAAAATTAAGGAAGAATTTCTATGTGAGGACTGTTTACAAAAAGGAATTGCGAGCGGTGAAATCGAATTATCACAAGTGGAGCAAGAACAAACTTCGTATCTTTCTATAAAAATATTAAAAATAATAAGTGTGATTTATTTAATAGCATCTATTTTAATGGCTTTTTCAACCGGTCCATTTATACATAATATAGGATTTGATGAAATGTCCATTTCAGGCCCAGAATTAGGTTTAATAAGTATTGTTATGCTAGGTTCTTTATTCCAGTCTGTTCTTGTATTTTGCGGGATATGGGTATTCATCCTTTTAGTAGAAACAGTCATTAAAATTTATGAAAAAATGAAGTGAGTGAGAGGGAGAAACATATGCGAGTAAGAAACATCCAAGGGGAAGATTATGAAAAGATTCATTCCGTATTAAATGAATGGTGGGGCGGGAGAGATATGGCTAGTATGTTGCCGAAATTGTTCTTCGTCCATTTTCAGGAAACGAGTTTTATCATTGAAGAAGAGGGAGGAACGTTAGGTTTCTTATGCGGATTCTTCTCACAAACGCATAAAGAGGAAGCGTACGTTCATTTTATTGGAGTAAATCCGAAGTATAGAAGAAGAGGAATCGCATCGACATTGTATTCTTATTTCTTCGATGTAGCTAGTGCAAACAATCGTAAAGTTATAAAAGCAATCACGTCACCGGTTAATAAAAAATCGATACAGTTTCATAGGGAGATTGGCTTTCAAATTGAGGCTGGGGATGATGAGATAGAGGGTGTATCGGTACATACAAATTATGATGGGAACGGCGGGAGTAGAGTTTTATTTTTGAAAAATGTGTAAAAGTAGGCTAGCGAAAAGTTAGCCTTTTTGTTGTGAGGAGCTAGAAGTATGGAGAGTAAACAAAGTAGAAATGAGTATTTACAGTGCATATACAAAGTACAAAATTATATAGAATTACACATAAATGATTCACTTTCAATTGAAGAGTTAGCGGATATAGCAGGATTTTCAAAGTTTCATTTTCATCGAATTTTTAAAGGAATAGTAGACGAGCCGTTATCTCGGTATGTGAATCGCTTGAAGTTAGAAAGGGCAACAAATCTACTTACATATCGCACAGATATGACGATTACCGATATTGCTTACCATTTTGGTTTCACAGATTCAGCAGTTTTCTCCCGTACATTTAAAAATTATTACGGAGTAAGTCCGTCTCAATATCGAAACAACAATAGCAAGAATTGCAAAGACGTAAGGGGAATTCCTCAATACAATGAATGTAAGAAGGTTCGAGGAGATATTGAAATTGTAACAGCGGATAATATAAACGTCGCATACATAAGACATATCGGTACATATGAAGAGTTAACTATTGCTTTTCCAGAAATGATAGAGAAACTATTTCATTACGCAGCTAAGCAAAACTATCATGTATTTGAGGATACGAAAGTATTAACCATTTACCACGATCATCATGAATTTACTGAGGACTATCATTTAAGAACAAGTTTATGTATAACAATTCCAGATGAATCCCCAATAGAAACGAACGACATAGGAATAATGGTAATACCTTCAGGCAAGTATGCAGTAGGTCATTTTGAAATATTCCAAGATGAATATAAAGGAGCATGGGATTTCTTATACGGTGAATGGCTGCCAAATAGCGGATATAAACCGAGAGACTCGTATCCTTTTGAAGTATATAGAAATGATCCAAAGCAGCATCCAAAGCATAAACATATAGTTGATATATATGTACCTATCGAACCTTTTTAATCATAGGTTAAAGGGGAAAGAATAATGAAAACTGCTGAAAAGTTAGAACAGATTATAAAAGAAGAATATAAAAATATGAATGGTATGTTAGTAGTGCAGAAAAGTAATGTTATTTTTGAAAAATATTATAACGGGCACGGTTCAGATGATGCATTTCATGTAGCGTCAGTCACAAAAACGATAATCTCTGCGCTAATTGGGATATGTATAGATAAAGGCTATATAAAAAGTGTTGATCAAAAAGTAATAGAATTTTTCCAAGAATATAATTGTAATTCATCTGAAATAACAGTGCGGCATCTCCTTACTATGACAGCTCCATATCCTTTTGTAGACTGGCAGGAACCGTTAGAAGAACTATGTACACAAGAGGATTGGGTACAGTATACACTTAATAGAATGGGGAACGGCGGAGAAATTGGATCTTTAAAATATTCATCTGCAGGAGCGCATGTACTATCAGCAATTATCACGAGTGCAACAGGAAAAAGTGCTCGTGAATTTGCGAATGAATACTTATTTCGGCCACTCGGTATGAGAGAAATTCCAAACTACAATATGAAAGCATTTGGATTCGATGACTTATTCGGAAAAGATGTGAAAGGATGGGTTCACGATCCAAATGGTATTTCGACGGGCGGATGGGGACTAACGTTAACTGTTAAAGATATGGCGAAGTTTGGACAGCTGTATTTGAATAAAGGTATTCATAATGGAAAACAAATTCTATCAAAATCATGGATAAAAGAATCGACAACAATGAACCAAAATCAATATGGTTACTTATGGTGGTTACGAGAAGAAGATGGAATCTTTTTATACTGTGCAATGGGCGATGGTGGGAATATGATTTGTTGTATTCCAGAGAAGGAATTGGTGGTGGTGATGGCTTCTGAAGTTGTGCCAGAAGCAAAGGATAGATGGAGATTAATCAAAGAGTATATACTTTTAAAAGAGTAATGGTGAACTTGTAGAAAAATTTAAACGCGCCCCGTAACTTTCCTCAATAAAAAATCGTTAAACATTAGGAAGGGTTATTAATCACGAATGGGGGAGAACTATGAAGATATTAATTCTAGGCGGTACACGATTTTTAGGAAGAGCATTTGTAGATGAGGCTTTACAGAGAGGGCATGAAATTACGTTATTTAACCGAGGAACAAACAAAGAAATTTTTTCTAAGGTGGAGCAGTTAATCGGTGACAGAAATAACGATGTATCAAGTTTAAAAAATCGAAAGTGGGATGTTGTCATAGACACGTGTGGATTTTCTCCACATCATATTAGGAATGTTGGAGAAGTGCTTAAAGATAATATTGAACACTATGTATTCATCTCAAGCCTTTCCGTATATAAAGATTGGATTCCGCATGACATAAAAGAAGACTATATATTACAACCTGAACCGACGGAAGAGCAAATAAAGGCTGTAGAGAATGGTGAAATATCTCCTTATGAGCATTATGGTGCGCTGAAAGTATTATGCGAAAAAGAAGCAGAGAAGTATTGGCCGGGGCGTGTTTTACATGTAAGAGCAGGACTTCTTTCAGGAATGTTCGATTATACAGATCGACTTCCATACTGGATTCAGCGTGTAGCAAAAGGAGGTAACGTGTTAGTTCCAGGAAGAAATAATCGTCCAGTGCAGATAGTTGATATAAAAGATGTCGCGAGATTTGGACTCAACATGGCAGAAAATAATAAAGCAGGTACATTCAATATAACAGGTCCGAATGATGAATTGACGATGGAAGAGCTATTAAATACGTGTAAAAAAGTTACGAATAGCGATGCTGAATTTGTTTGGGTAGACGAATCATTTATGAGTGAACATAATGTGCAGCCTTGGACAGAAATGCCTTTGTGGATTCCAGAAACTTTCCCATTAGATGGTGAGAAGAAGCCGTGGAGAGGTGGGTTTTCTATTTGTATCGAAAGTGCGGTTAATGAAGGGCTTACTTTTAGAAGAATAGAAGAGACAGTTACAGATGTGTATGAGTGGATGGAGAGTACGGAAGAATGGGAATTAAAAGCAGGTATTTCAGGCGAGAGGGAGAAGAAATTGTTAGAAAGATGGTATCAATAAATTTAGCGGAGTTCTTTGAATGTGCTTGATTGCACATAAGGAGGAAAAGGTGATGTGGAAAGACACCATTCACAGTATCTCATCAAATTTAAGCTTGAAAAACCCAGCTACGAAGGATGAACTTACTGATATACAACAATGTATACATGTGGAGTTACCGAATGATTTATATCAATTATTACAGGAAACAAACGGTATAGAAGGTGAATACGGTGACTTTATATGATCTGCTTCAAAAATTAAAACTGAAAATATGAATATGAGAAATATAGTTGATTTTAAGGATTTATACATGCCTTTTGACTGTTTATTATTTTTTACTGATGGCGGAAATGATGATTTGTTTGGATATTCCATTTTGAATGGAAAAGTGCAAAGAGATGATATATATGTATGGAATCATGAAAATGATAGTAGAACGTGGGTTGCTCCTTCTTTAAAGACTTTTATGGAGTGGTGGGAGAGCGGAAAGATAACAATTTAAACCTAGTATTAAGAAAAAACGCCTTGTTACTAAAGAAACAAGGTGTTTTTCGTATGTGAATTTATAATTCAATTGGTTCTTCCTCGTACATTCCCCACAGCTTAGAAAACATATTTTTCAGTCCTTCTTCGTCATCCTCATCCTAGTCTAACTTGATATCAACTTTCTCAAATTTTTCTTCTATTTCAAACTCTTTCTTTTTCACACTATCAGTTGTGCCAATTTTTCTGTAAAACACAACGAAGTCTTTATCGTGTATTAGCTAGTAGCAAGACCGCCGCCTCAAAATCCGGCTAATACAAGGAAGACCTGTATAAATAAGTTGTATTAATTACATTATTAGATTGTGTTTGTGACTATATTTTGGAAATTTTCTGTTGATTTGAAATGTACGATAGTATATATTGTATATAAAGTATATATACAATATTTTCAAAAAGAGGTATTTGCATGCAAATCACTATTACGAACACTTCAAAGGAACCTATTTATGAACAAATTAGTGCCCAAATAAAAAAGCTTATTTTACTAGGTGATTTAAAACAAGGAGATGCTCTTCCTTCAATGCGTCAGTTAGCAAAAGATTTACGAGTAAGTATTATTACAACGAAAAGAGCATATGAAGAACTGGAAAAAGACGGTTTTATTAATTCAATTGTCGGAAGAGGGTCCTTTGTAGCAGAACAAAACATTGAAACTATGAAAGAAGAAAAATTAAAAACAGTTGAAGAAAAGTTATGTGAAGCGATTCAAAATGCTAAGCAAATGGATGTTTCTTTAAATGAGCTAAAAGAAATGCTTACAATTTTATACGAGGAGGAAAACTCTTGGAAAACGTAATAGAACTTCAAAATGTCAGTAAATCTTTTAAAGGGTTTCAAATAAACAATTTTTCGATGGAAGTAAAAAAAGGATTTGTTACAGGTTTTATTGGAGGAAATGGATCAGGTAAATCTACAACGATTAAAATGATTATGAATCTAATAAACCCGGATAGTGGAAACGTCTCCTTATTTGGCATGAACTATTCGACTGATGCGAAACGAATTAAAGAAAGAATTGGCTTCGTTTATGACGATAATGTGTTTTATGATGAACTCACATTAAAGGAAATTACTAAAATCATTGCGCCTGCTTATAAAAAATGGGATTTTAACCAATTTACATATTATAAAGATCTGTTCGAATTACCATTAAATAAAAAAATGAAAACATTCTCCAAAGGAATGAAAATGAAAGCCTCTCTCGTAATTGCCCTTTCACATCATGCTGAACTAATTATTATGGATGAACCTACATCTGGACTTGACCCTGTATTCAGAAGAGAATTATTGGATGTTCTACAAAATATTATGCAGGATGGAGAGAAAACTATCTTTTTCTCATCACATATTACAACGGATTTAGACCGCATTGCCGATTATATTACATTTATTCAAAATGGGAAGCATATTTTCACAAAAGATATTTATGCCATTGCAGAGGATTATGTTTTAGTCAAAGGACCACTAGATTTGTTAAAGTTTGATACTGAGCGTGAATTTATTTCTGTACGTAAGGCAAATACAGGTTTCGAGGGATTGATTGAAAATGCACATTCTATCGAAAATTTATTTGATAAGGATGTGGTGATTGAAAAACCAAGTTTAGAGGATATTATGTATTTCATGAAAAAGGGGGATTCAAGATGCTTAATTTAATTAAAAAGGATTTGATTTTACAAAAAACTTTCTTGCCTGCTTATCTCTTATTTCTAGTTACCTATTTGTGGGCCGGCATGGATGTAGCATATGTCATAATCATTTGTAGTGCCGTTTTTGTAATTAACACATATCAATCTGATGATAAAGATAATGCTAATATTTTAGTAAACTCATTACCGTATACTAGGAAGGAAATTATAAGTTCAAAATACGTTGGAACTTTACTTTTTACAATAGTAATCATCCCATTTTGTTTAGTTGGAAAATATTTCATTTTAGACAGCATGGAATTTCAACTTTCCATAGAAAGTTACATACTAGGCTTCTTGGCAGTCATGCTGATAACAGCATTTTACATCCCATTTTTTGTTGCATTTAAAGTGAAAACACTTGTACCAGTCTTTATATTTTTATCTATTGGAGTTATATATTTAATGCGAAATACTCCATATTTATTAAATAAATATGCTAATGGCGTACTGACCTTTTTAAAAGAGATTTCAGATTTGAAATTATTTCTTTTATTTGCTGTCATAGCAGTGGGGTGCTATGGGGTTTCATGGATATTATCTATTCGTATCTATCAGAACAAGGCTCTTTAATAGCAAGTTCTAAAAGGAGGATGGTTTAAATGACATCAAAAAAAGAGCGTCCTAGTCGAATACGAAATTGGCTGAAAACTATTGGAGCATTTTTCGTTATGCAACTAATTTTTATCATCCTTGATATGAATTCGTGGATACCGAACTTCAAGGAAGGAGGAGTTGGGGAACGTCTCGTTAATTCAGAGTTCTTTACGGAATGGTTCGCTCCTTATAAAACAAAGCAATTTAATGTACTAACGGCAGTTATGGCTATTTTATTATTCCTAAATGTAGTAACAAGTGCAATAAAAGACGCTTTTTCTAGAAAAAGAATTAATTAGCACATAAGTTGACCTTGCGTCTTTTTAATAATGTCTTAACTATATTTAAAAACAACAGGAAAAAGATAAAAACTCCACTTATTGATGTTTCACTTTATCTTTTACAATGATTTCTTGAAACTTATTTGATTTTTCAGTTTTGTGTATTGATAGAGATGCATTCGTCCCCATACTGCTTCCAAAGTGTGCGCAGTAATTGTGACATATGTATTTATACTTGTGATGACAAATGATGTGCATCGTTTTTGGAAAGTTCGAAAATTATTGAACGAACTAGAGAAATTTAGTAATCTTATTTGTACAGCACATATATATTGGTTTTGTAATTGTTCGATATTTAAAAAATATGTAAGGGGGAATGGGTGTGGATCTTACGTTTAAAGTTGAGGAAACATGTTTTAATTACCGCGTTGGAGCAATTTGTAAACATGATAATAAAATACTCATTCTGCAAGGTGACGGTGAAGATTTTTGGTATGTACCCGGCGGTAGAGTAAAAATGCTAGAGAATAGTGAAGATGCATTAAAACGAGAGCTTGCGGAAGAGATAGGTGTTCCTATTAAAAGGAAAAGGTTAATATGGTCAGTAGAAAATTTCTTTACACTTTCTGAGCGAAAGTGTAAAGAAATTAGTTTTTATTATGAAGTAGAGCTACATGAGTTACCTGCGAGTGGAGCGGATCAATATATTTTGGAAGAAGAGGGTAGAACGTATTTGTTTAGATGGGTGCCAGTAGAAGAACTGCATACATATAACTTACAGCCTGCATTTATAAAAGAGAAAGTAAAGGATGTATCAGTTCACACAGAACATATAGTATTAAAAAAGTAAATGTATTCGGAGGGGAAAATGGTGAAGGGAACTAAAAAAGAGGTACATATAAATGACAAAGTAATTCGTTACACACATATCGAAAAAGGTTCTAGTACCGTTTGCTTTATGTTTTCAGGTTCAGGATACAATTATGATAAGCCGTTATTTTATTACGCAACGATGTTAATGCTTGAACATAAAATAGATGTTGTACATATTCATTATTCTTATGATGGACAATTAATGAATAAACCAATGGAAGAAGTAACGAAAGTAATGATGGATGATATTAATCCGGTAATAAATGAAGTATTAAAAGATGAGCAGTACAACGAGACGATGTTTTTAGGGAAGTCACTTGGAACAATTCCGATTGCAAATGATTTAATGAGGAGAGACGATTTTTTACAGTCAAAAATGATAGTACTTACACCTTTACTAACTTTTGATTCCATTTTTGATTCTATTTTACATAGTAGTCACGAAGGGCTTTTAGTAATTGGGGATAAAGATCACCAATACAATGCAGATCAAATTGATCAGTTATATAAAACGAATTTACAGATTGAAGTTGTCAAAAATGCAAATCATTCTGTAAATGTTGGGGGATATGAAACGGAAAATTCAATTGAGGCTATAGCGAAAATAATAGGAAAACTTAAAGAAGTTGTTAGGACAAACTAACCTATTAATACATGCAAAAGAGGTGCGAATTGCACCTCTTTTACTTTAATAAGCCTTCAAAACATGAAGTAAATAATCCTTACGATTCAGCGGATTATAATCAACACGTTTTCGAGTAGGGAAGGGAGCCATAAGCTTTGTGAAACCAGCTGGCTGCGTTATAAATATGCCTTCTCCTTCAGTAAATGAATGTAGCATTCGTTTGAAATCCTCTGTTTTCGCAACAGGTAATAATCCTGTTAGCTGATAAAAATTGTTATTGAATATAGGCTCTGCAAAAGTTGCTGGAATGGCAGCAAGCTTATACATTGCAGTACTAATTGCGTACTCCGGTACAGTTAATTCAAACTCGTTTACCGGTTCATATACATATGTTTCAGCTTGCTTTAAAGCATCCATTAATACGATCGGTGTCAAATTTCTAAAGTCACTCGCTGTTGTAACAGGACTAGCATAACCAGTATGTGTTAACGTGACGATAATATCTGTAACTTCCCATCCATATAATCCTTGTTTTAACGTTTGAAATACCGTATCCTCAATCGCTTTATGGAATGCTAAAGGTAGTGAGCCGAGCTCAACACCTAATTTATACGTTATGCCACAATTAAGTTCACCACGTTCAACTTTGAATCCGACTGTTGCGTAAAAAGGATTCTCTTTTTCACCCATTACTTCAACAGAATTCCCTGCGTCAATTGGCTTCTCAATACATACAACTCGCGTATTTGAGAAAGTAACCTGTAAGTTATATTTCTCATAAAGTGTTGTTTCGATAACCTCTTTTTGTACTTCACCGAAAAGGCGAATATAAAGTTCATTATGAACATCATCTTTCCACACTTTAATGAGTGAATCTTCTTCACAGAGTTCCATAAGTGCAGCGTATAAATCATGAATTCGCTCTTTAGGTACCGCATCAATCGCTGCTTCCACTTGTGGTTCGGCAAAGTGAATATCTTTTATATAATCCGTACGTTCACCGATAATATCACCAATTTTTATATCATTCAGTCCCCACACTTTGCAAAATTCGCCACTAGGAACGGTAGAAGTTTGAACAGCATTTCCGTTATGAAACATGCACATTTTTTTAATCTTTTCCCTATGTGGTAGAGACTCATCGCGTTGTATATCAACATATTTTCTAACATGTAAGCTACCTGAAAAAACTCTTATATAAGCAACCTTTTCTCCAGAAGGTTCACGTTCAATTTTAAAAACAACACCGGATAATGGTTCCTCTTGTGCCGATGTAAGAGCTGGCATTAGGGCCGGAAGTTTTTCAAGTATTTCAGTTACTCCTATACCTGTCATTGCTGAACCGAAAAAGATTGGATACACATTTGCTTGCTGTATTTGCTGTTCTAGTTTTTCTCTTAGTAGTGCGTCCGGTATTATTTCGTTATTTACATATGATTCAAGTAATGATTCATTAAATGGTGCTAACAGTTCCATACAATCGTCATATGATTTGTATTCAATGATCCGGGCTTCTTTCGTTCCTTCGTTTAGAACAGAATAGAAGGGGAATGCTTCATTTGAAAGAACCTCTTTTATTTGTTTCATAACTTTTTCAGTGTTTGCTCCACTACGATCAATTTTATTAACGAATAAAATTGTCGGTATGTTTAGTTTCTGTAATGTTCGCATTAAAATTTTTGTTTGTGCTTGCACACCTTCAACGGCAGAGATAACTAAAATTGCACCGTCTAGAACGCGGAATGATCGCTCCACTTCAGCGATAAAATCAGCGTGTCCAGGTGTATCAATGACATTTACTTTTACATCATCAATAAAGAAAGAAACGACAGATGCTTTAATCGTAATTCCGCGTTGTCTTTCTAATTCCATTGAGTCAGTTTGTGTATTGCCACTATCTACTCGGCCAATTTCTTTAATCACATTCGTTTCATAAAGAATACGCTCAGTCAAACTCGTCTTGCCAGCGTCTACGTGCGCAACAATCCCTATATTTATTGTTGTCATTTATGAATATCCTCATTTCATTTTCCATTTTCATTTCCTCATTTCTATTTGTGTATTGCCGCATTACAATCACTCTCCAGTCATTTAAATTATTACTATTATAGTGCAATTAACATTATTTGTAACGAGACAAAGCGCCTTAATTTGGAAAAAATAAAATAAAAACAAAATGCTTGCATTCTAAATCGATATAGATTATATTAATTGACATATCAACTATTGATACATCAAATGTTTTTATTTTGATTGTAAAGGAGGGTTAATTTGACAAGTTCATGCTCAAAAGAAGCGATTATTTTATATAAATTACACTTTCTAAATAAAGAAGTAAGCTCGAAATTTGAAGGGTGTACGGGTATGAGCCAGTCTCGATTAGAGCTTATACTTCAATTATTTGAAGTAGGTGAAATTAGTCAAAAAGCACTTCAGCAAGAAGTGAATATTGATAATGCTGCGATAACAAGGCATTTAAAGCAGCTTGAGGCCAATGAAATGATTGTAAGACGTAAAAATCCAGATGATAACAGAATTACGTTAGTTTCTCTTACTGAAGAGGGGCGAAATAAAATTCAGGCGTTTCAAGAAGAAAAAGAACGTTTTGCAGCATCTGCATTTAAAGGATTAAGTGAGGAAGAACGCGATAATCTTTTAAATATGTTAAATCACATTCAAGAAAATATAAAAGAATTATAAAAAAGGGAGAATACAACTATGACTAACTCAGTAAAAACAAATGATTTTAACGAAATTTTAACAGGACGTCGTTCAATTCGTAAGTACGACCCTTCAGTGAAAATTAGCAAAGAAGAAATGACAGAAATTCTTACAGAAGCAACACTTGCACCATCTTCAGTAAACATGCAACCATGGAGATTCGTAGTGATTGAAAGTGACGAAGCGAAAGCAACACTTGCGCCACTTGCGAAATTCAATCAATCTCAAGTAGAAACATCTTCAGCAATGATTGCTTTATTTGGTGATTTAAACAATTTTGATAACGCAGAGGAAATTTACGGTACAGCAGTAGAGCGTGGCTTAATGCCAGCAGAAGTAAAAGAAGACCAAATGAAAAAACTTTCAGCTTACTTCTCTATGGTTACACCAGAAGTAATGAAAGATACAGTATTAATTGACGGTGGTCTTGTAGCAATGCAATTTATGCTAGCAGCTCGTGCGCACGGTTATGACACTTGTCCAATTGGTGGATTTGAAAAAGACCAAATCGCAGAAGCATTTGGACTAGATAAAGAACGCTACGTACCAGTTATGTTAATTTCAATCGGGAAAGCTGCAGACAGTGGTTACCAATCAGTACGTCTTCCAATTGAAAAAGTTGCAGAGTGGAAGTAATTTTATAAAAGAACTTCAATAAGTGAAAGATGAGAGGGGAAGCACCATGATTATTATTCACGCAATATTTCAAGTAGACCCAGCAAAACAACAAGCATTTTTAGAAGAAATTCAGCCACTCATTCATGGTTCAAGAGAAGAAAGTGGAAATGTATCTTATGACTTATATAAAGATACAGAAAAAGAAAGTGTTTATACGATGGTAGAAGTATGGAAAGATGAAGCAGCAGTTGCGAGCCATAATACGAGTGAACACTTCACATCTTTCGTTAGTAAAGCAGCACAATTTTTAACTGCTCCTCTTGATATAAAAGCTTATAATGGAGAGTTAGTAAAATAATAAGGTAGAAAAAGATGACTTTAGCATATGGCTGAAGTCATCTTTTTTGTATAAGTAGAATCCATTTTGGACTCAGTTATGTTGATTGATAAGTGTTGCTCGTATCCTCAGTAACTGTGGTGAATTGTATGTTAAATTCGAACATTTGGTTTATTGGGATATTTTTCCGTGTTATAATTTTCTTGTAAATAAAAGGTAGAGGGGAGTAAGTAATGGGAGAATTTCAAAGTAATTTGCATACGGCAACGCAACTTGCAACGAAAATGAGAAATGCTTCAGATAGAATGCAAAGTGCTACTAGTCGCTCTATAAATAAGGCAACGCGTACTACACTATCTGTGAACTTCAAGGCACAAGAAGCAAATCAACAAAATTTACAGATCACGAAACAATTTTGTACTGCTTTTCAACAAACAATTGATAATATCCATTCCGTAGCAAATGAATTTGAGAAAATGGATACAGGACTTCAAAAGACTTTTCAATAATGTAACAACCTACGTAAAGGGGAAAAGGTAGGGAGAAAAGATGAGTCAAGAAATTGAAAAGAGAATCAGTCAATGTAATCAAAAATTACGAAATATATTTGAAGAACAAAATGAAAACCGAATTGCGCTGCAAAATCAAGAACGAGCCGAGGCTAGTTTTCATGAATGGAAAAATAGAAGCAATCGTTTATTTAACCGAATACTAGAAACTTGGCACGGCGACAAAGAAGTGTTTCACCTTTTTACGAATATGCGGCAAGAAATCGGACAGTATGAAAGAAAACTTACATTCGAATTAGAAATTGAAAAAGAGACGTTGCTTAAAGAAAAACGGCATCTCAGTGAGAAAGAAAACGACCTTTCCTATGAACAGCAGCAACTACAAAGGGAGGCCAATACATGAGTTTAAACATGTATTTGGGAGAAGTACAAAGTCAAACTCAAAGTATGAACGCTATATGTAATGCTACGATTCAAAGTATGGAACAAGTCATTCAATCTATTGATGCCTTTGCGATAGACACAGTATTACAAGGACAAACATACAGTAGTGCAAAAGCCTACCTTGTCCAAACATTTCGGCCATTAGCGCAAGGAATCATATGCTTATGTGAAGAATTAATTCGCCAAAATGAAGCATTTCCAAATGAGTTCCAAGCGAAAGTTGCTTCGACAGATGTGATTGAACAAGAAATAAGAGAACAAATAAGGGGAATTAATCAATCGATTACAAGTATAGAAGCAATAGCAGTACTTACACCAATGCCCGGAGTAAGTGCGATTGTAACGGTATTAGGTGCAATGAGAAAAAAACTGGAAGAAAAACTAGAGCATTTATATGAATTCAATCATTCATCCAGCAACAACTACAGCACCGCTCTCCAATTAGCAGCTAGCATCACAGCCGGACTCGCTGAAGTGCAAAGTGGGAAAGGATTTAGTCCTGTGAGTGGTACGTTTAGTACACAAGGGTTGAATATGGATTGGGTGAGTTCGATTCAGGGGATTATAGAAGAAATAGCTCGAAAAAATGATCAGTCAATTAAAGATATAGAAATAAATAACATAATTGAGAAGAAATCTCCGGTTAGAAATGCTTGGGACGATGCGACAGACAGTATAGTTGGCACGTTTGAAACAGCGAAAAAGATGTGGGAAGCTATTCAAAGAGGATCGGGGAAAGCTATTGGTGATGAAATCGAGTCCGCAATAGCTTTAAGTAATATGGACATAGGAACTTTTATTAATGTAACCTATGCACTTTTCCATTTGGATGAAACTGCAAAAAATATGTGGCATGCATTTTCAAATAAAATAAAACGAGATATGATAGAGGGAGATGCAGAGAGTCGTACAGAATTGACTACCTATGGATTAACACAAATAGCTACCACAATATTAGGCGATAGGGCACTAAATAAAGTAGGCCATATCACAAAAGGAGCAAAAGCATCAAGTGGAGTAAGTACATTTGCTAATGCAGTAAAACTAGCAAAAGAATTGAAGCCTACACTTGAAATGTTACAATCATTTAAGAGAGAGGCTTCCTATGCATTCTCTAGTATTGGTGGAACTATCGTAACCAAAATACCTCAAGGCGAATTAATAGAAGCTTATTATAAGTTTGCGAAGTCTAAAGATGGTGGTAAGGGTACGGGTGAAGCTGCTAAATATGATGTAGGTCTCTATAATGAAATAAAAGGTGTACCAGGTTTAGATGCGCATCATATTGGACAAAAAGCTATCATGAAAAAATTTATTGCGGATTATGATCCAAAAGTTGCACCAGCAATATTGGTACCAAAAGTTGGACATACAATCAGAGGACCAAAAGGAATAGTATCAAGAAGTTCAAAAGGAATTGAGAATGGAAGACAATTATTAGCAAGGGATATTATGGAATTAAGAAGGGTTTATCCAGATATTCCAAACTCTCAAATTAAAAAACTTATTGAATTGAATAAAAAATTATACCCTGAATTAAGGAGGAAATAGAAGACATGAATAAACAAGATATTATTAAGCATTTACATCAATCAGTAATACGGGAGAATTTAACAGCTTATCGTGAACTATTTTTGAATACGAATATTAATGAAGTGACTGATCCATATTGGAAGGAAGCACTGAAATTTTATACAGAACTTTCTAATGAAAATAAAGACGTATTATTTAAAATAATTGAGCAAATAGAAGTTGACACTTTATCAACAGTTTTAGGTGTAATAGATGAAGGGGTAATGATTGAAGATAAAGAGGTAGAGTTTGAATTAACTATTAATGATAATAGTGATCCTGTTAATGGTGACTTACAAGATTTATTCCTAGAGTATGATGAAGAAAATAGATAAGGTTTGTGGTGCTTAACTTAAATTTATATAAGGGCATAAACAGGTGAATGCAAAGCAAAATATAATTGCAGTGGAAAAGAAAAACAATAAGTGGTTTAAAAGTAGAGACTCATGATGGTTGTACCATCATGGAGTACTATGTACAATGATAGAATAGAAAAAGAGGTACGAGCTTTGGCGAGATGATATTTTACTGGGTGATGAATATAAACACATGGAATGTATATGAAACTAACGAACTCGTACAAACTCGTAAGTTTTAACATAGTAGTGTCATGGCATACAATAGGTGTCATACTGTTATTACAAAACTTACAAATTTAATGCTACTTAAAAACATAGGAACGTAAAGCACTTGATTGTCAATTAAAGACAACAAGTGCTTTATTGCGTTTTAGCGTAGAAATTTAAAAGAGCACTATAATTTTATAAGTGCATTAAGTGTTAAATTTTTATTGTTGTTTTATAGATTGTAATGGCTATGTACAGTGTACGACGATAGTAGAGGAAAAAATAAAGGGTTGTATTATTTTTTGAAGTCATCGTAAAGTACGTTTTAACGGATGGACGTTATGCACACGTTATCCGCAAAAAACGGGTAAACGTTACAGGAACTTTAATTGCTGTAACGGGAGAGGACTCAATATGGAAAAGAAAGTAGTGGGTTATGTACGAGTTTCAACAGAAGGACAAGTACGTGACGGATACAGCTTAGCGTATCAAGTAGAAGAAATCGAACGTTACTGTATGGAAAACAACTTACAATTGCTTCATGTATATGAAGATAGAGGACTAAGTGGCGCAACTGTTGATGAAAATGGATTAACAGTTGAACGTGAAGGCTTACAAGAACTATTGTCAGATATGGCATATCAACAAGTGAAGCACGTGATTGTACTCAATACATCTCGGTTATGGCGCTCTGATATGGCAAAAGTGTTAATACAACGAGAGCTAAAGAAATACAAGGTAGATGTGAAAGCAATTGAACAACCGAATTACAGTATATATACACATGACCCCAATGACTTTTTAGTAAATGGCATGTTAGAGCTATTAGACCAATACCAACGTCTTGAAATTGCATTAAAACTAAGTAGAGGGAGAAAGAAGAAAGCGGAACAAGGTGGATATGCGGGGGGCGGTGTGATGTTTGGTTACAGAGCAAATAAAGGACAAAAAGTGTTAGAAGTGGATACTAATAAAGCAATCGTTGTACGTAGACTATTTGAGCTACGACACTTTTTTAAGCATTGGTCGCTAACTCAATTGGCAGAACGACTGAATAGGGAAGGCTATTGTACAGAGAAAGGGAAGCGGTTTACGAAAGTACAAGTGAAACGCATGTTAGACCGAGAGAACTTTTATCGAGGGGTATATACATACGGGCAAATACAAACAAATGGGAAACATCCAGCAATTATTTTATAAACTCACTTAAAAAATTAGCTCATTTTACTATACATACTACTAGAGTTATGAAAAATGGATAGGCTTGCGTACCTATGCGCATCGAAAGATGATCGCTCGAACTAAGGTTGCCGACATTTTTATATATGACTAAATCATTGAATAGAGGGATGAGTTATGCATAATAGACAGAACTATTTGTATGTAGGAGTAGATTTACATAAGGAGCATCATACGGCTGTTATTATTAATTGTTGGCAAGAGAAATTAGGAGAAATACAATTTGAGAATAAACCATCTGCATTTTCGAAGTTTTTACTAGAAGTAGAGACATATGTGTGTGATGGGATAACTGTTGTATTTGGTTTAGAAGATGTTGGTGGTTATGGAAGAGCATTAGCGAAATATTTAGTAGATCACGAACAGGTAGTAAAAGAAGTAAATCCAGCTTTATCATTTTTAGAACGCAAAAGTGAGGTAATGATTAAAAAGAACGATAGCTGGGATGCGGAATGTGTAGCACGCATATTGGTAAACAAATTTAATCAATTACCAGATGCAAAGCCAAACGATTTATTTTGGTCGATACAACAACTAGTTTCAAGAAGGAATGCATTAGTAAAAGCACAAAGTGCGTTAAAGAACCAATTACATATTCAATTAAACCACCATTATCCAAGTTATAAAAAGTTTTTCTCAGAGTTAGATGGAAAAACAGCATTAGCGTTTTGGCAGCAATATCCGTCACCCTCTTGTTTAGAGGGGGCAAATATAAAGCAATTAACAGCTTTTTTATTAGATGTTAGCAACAATACATGTTCAGTAAAGAAAGCAAGCGACATATTAAAACTTGTAAAAGAAGATGGACATACAATGAAGGAATATCAAGAAACACGAGACTTTTTAGTAAGAAGTATTGTACGGGATATTGAGTTTAAAAAGACAGAAATGAAATACATCGAGAGAGAATTAAAACAGCTAGTAAAACTACTAGATTATCAATTAGATACAATGCCGGGAATAGAACTTGTGACTGCATCAGCATTAATTGCAGAAATTGGAGATGTAAGGCGATTTCTAAATGCCAACAAATTAGCACGATTTGCGGGGATTGCGCCTGTTTACTTTGGTTCTGGTGGGAAAGGTAAGGTGCATAAAAGCAAACAAGGAAACAGGGCGTTACACGCTTTATTTTATAATTTAGCTGTACAGCAAGTGCAAGTAGCGAAAGGAAGTAAGACGCCACGGAATCCAGTATTTCATGCATACTATCAAAAGAAACTAAAAGAAGGAAAAACAAAGGGACAAGCATTGGTATGTATTATGAGAAGGCTTGTAAACATTGTATATGGCATGATGAAATATAAAACAGCTTATGAGTTGCCGGTAGTGGAAGAAAAAGAAGTAGTTTAATAAGGTTTACATGGTTTGCTTTTTTATTGTGAGGGTTTAAGATTACAACATAGGGTACGGGTGATGTTGGTAAGGGCGTTAGTGGGGCTGGAAGTAAGATTGATGGAGAACTAATTAGAAAATATGTACGAGATATTGAAACACAGACAAATAGAAAAATACCAAAAAAACAAATGGAAGAATTAAAAAGTGCATTAAGAAATACAGAATATAAAAAGATGACGTCTTCAGAAACAAAGAGATATAGACGAGAGTTTAATAAAATTAAGAATTCATTAATTGATGAATGGGAAAAACAAACTGGTCAAAAATGGCCAACTTATACAGAAGATGTGATTTCAGAGAAAACAGGAAAAATCTTAAGAAAAAAAGGAGAACCTTATGATGCTCATCATATAATTGAAAACTCTTATCGTGGGGAACATGAGTGGTGGAATATCCATCCTGCTAAATTTCCTAATGAGCATCAAGGTGGTATTCATGGTTCGGGTTCACCAGGAAATAAACTTTTTAATGGAGGTAAATAATATGAAGTATGATTATCTAGTATCAAATAAACATAATAGCTTTTATCCAGTAGCATTAGAAGAGATAGAAGAAGTGGAAGAGGTATTAGGTTTGAAATTTCCAAAAGAACTAAAAGATTTCTTCTTAAATGTTGGGTATGGCTTTATCAAAGGTTCTAAGCACAATATTAATCGTATTATGGACCCTTATTCTATTAGAGATTTTCGATTAAAGCAAAATGATTATGAATTTTTTCCAGACATTGAAGTTTATGATGATCTTGAAGAAGAAATAATCTTTTTTGAAGGTAATGAAACAGTTTTAATTTCAATTAAATTAACAACAGAAGAAAATAATGGGATTTATTATGATGAATTTAAAATTGCCGATTCACTAGAAGATTTTCTTGCAAAAATATCAGAAAATGATTTATATTATATGGATTTAATTGATTGAAATAAGAAGAAATATTTTTATCAAATAATCATAGTTCGAGAGCGTAGTCTTATTGAAAAGAGGGTAGAAGCTCGTTCGATTAGGAAACGGCTTTTGTAATCGGATGAATGATAAAAACTATAGTATGTATTAAGATGAAAACTCCAGTGATTTTATGAATCATGACTGGAGTTTTTTATTCGAATATCCACATTTCGGGATTTTGTATAACCTTCCATAATATCTAATTGATTTTTAGCAACTTCATCAACATATTATTTTTATTATTTGTTTATATAGATATATCGGAGTTTAGCTGAATCTTCAATAGGCCATATCACAAAAGGAGCAAAAGCATCAAGTGGAGTAAGTACATTTGCTAATGCAGTAAAACTAGCAAAAGAATTGAAGCCTACACTTGAAATGTTACAATCATTTAAGAGAGAGGCTTCCTATGCATTCTCTAGTATTGGTGGAACTATCGTAACCAAAATACCTCAAGGCGAATTAATAGAAGCTTATTATAAGTTTGCGAAGTCTAAAGATGGTGGTAAGGGTACGGGTGGATTCAGTAATGGAACTAGTCGGGCTAACAAGGTTAATATACCCGAAAGTAGCATTAAACATTCAAATGTAGGTGACTTTACAACACATCCTAAAACAGGAGATATTTCAAAAATGAAGGGTGGAGGACATGGACAAAGTAATATTGAATTTTTGGAAAAAAATAATGTAGATTATAATATAAATAAAGTATACGAAAACGGTGTTAGGGTAGGTAATGTGCCTGGACACAAGGTGAAAGCAAAAAGAACAGGTTCCAATCAATCATGGTTTCCAGAAAGCTGGACAGAGTCTGATATTACAGCAGCAGGTGCTAAGATTGCTGAATTGCCCGGATTTGCGAATACAGAAAATGGTGTGGCTATTTTTGGAGAGTATAATGGGGTTAGGGTTGGAGTTATAAAAACAAATGGAGAGATAGGGACTATTTTTCCAGATGCGACTAAACAACCGTAGATAGAGTTTGGAGGATTAATATGGATATAGCAAATAAAATGGAAGTTATATTAAATGAAAGAAAAAAATTAAATTTGAATGATGACTATGGGATACAAAAAAGTTGGAATGAAATAATAGAAGTTCTCTCAGAAAATGAGGAAAATACTATAAGATATTTAGAGAACTGTAGTAAAGAAGAGTTATATTGGATAAGTGAAGTTTTGGAAGATATAGTAGAAATTATACAAAGTAAAGAACTAATTAATTGCTTAAGAAAATTAGATGGAAAATTTCCAGAATTAGAAATGACAAATGATATTGATATTGCAGAAAGTTATATAGAAAATCCTTAAATTAAAGGAATAGTTGGTGTGCTTAAGTATAGAACCATGGGATATAATGATACTTTCTTGAAATTCATAGATCATGATGGTTGTACCATCATAGAGTGTTATGTGCAATGATAGAATAGAAAACGAGGTACGAGCTTAGGCGAGATGACATTTTACTGTACGACGAATATTAAAGACTTGGAATAGGAAAAAAATTACAAATTTATGCTACTTAAAAACATATGAACTTAAAGCACTTGGTTGTCTATTTGAGACAATAAGTGCTTTTTTAATTGAAAGGTAAGCTATAAATTTATCGAAATTATTTTTATGAATTAAAGCTAACAGAATATGCACATAGGCTTCAATTGCAGGTATATAGTTTGTTTTTCAATGTCAAAAAACATTAAAAAAAACAGGGCAAAATTATTAAATAGCCGGGTCCATTGTAGAAATGTTTGAAGGTATCTCGCTCATAGGCGAATCTAATTTCTTAACTATCGTGGCAGAAGTAGGAACTGGTGGGTTAGCATCACCAATTGTTATTCCATTAGATATAGCAGCAACAGCTACTGGGGCAAGTCTTTTTGTACATGGTAGATTTGTTTGGAATAAATCGATTCAAAATACTAAGGATACTATTCAAGAAATCCAGTCTTCTGGTGGGGGTACGGCTAACGGTAAACCTAGCAGTAACAAAAATACAACTGTAGATAATTTTGATGCAAAAACAGCTACAAATAAGCAAAAAGGTAATTATGGTGAAATAAAATCTAGTGACAATTTATTGAATAATCAAAGTTTAAAAGAAGCTGGATTTGATTTAAAGCCAGTCGGAAAAAGTGCACCATCAGGCATAAATGATAAAATAGTAAAAAGGATTGATGGATTATACGAAAATGCAAATGTAGAATCAAAGATCAAATACGTTATAGATGAGGCTAAGTTTGGCAGTTCACAATTGGGGAAAACTAAAGATGGACGACAAATGTCAAATGATTGGTTGAAAGGTTCTGAAACTGGAAAAAGTAGAATATTAAAAGCTGTTGAGGGAGATGAAGTATTAGCTGAACAGATTACGAAAGCCTTGAAAAGAGGTAAAGTTGAAAGAGTATTATCAAAAGTTGATAGTAGTGGAAAGGTTAAAACATTTAAGATAGATGCAAAGGGTAACATCGTTGGAGAGTGGCCATAATCTAGAAGCGAGGAGGAATTAAAAAGAATGAGGGATCATTTATGTATAGAAGAAAAATGTAAAAGGGGAATAGAATATCATAAAGAGTTTATCGAAGAAAATAGAGAAGAGATTAAAAGTTTAGAAGAAGATGAAAAAAATGGTATTCAAAGATATCCTAATGATAACAAAAGTATTATATTAGAAAATTATTTGTCGAATTTTATACATGAGATGAACGACATTAGGGCAATGTATTCTTTAGGAGAAGACATTAGTAAAATGGAAGTATATTTTTATAATGCGATAGATGATTTAGAGCATACAGGGACTAGCAAAGTGGGTTATATATATATGCTTTGGATAATTTCTTTAGGAATTTTGTTAGAGACGGATAAAAAGAATATAGAAAGATTAAAAAAGATAGTTGATAAAAAAAATGTGAATGATGCAGTAATCGATTTCCTCTTATGCGCTAGTGATATCGGATACACAAAAGTGACGAATAGATATTATAAAGAAAATCCATATGCAAAAACAAGAGAGATTATAGAACTTGCACAAACAGATAAAAAAGAAGCATCTAAAAGATTACAAACGTACATGGAGAAAGAATGGTTTAAAGGCCATTATGATTATGAATGGAAAAATGCGCATAAAGAACCTGGATATGTAGGATATTGGAGTTTTGAAACAGCGGCGCTTGCGAAAATTTTGGAACTTGATGATACAAGTTTAAAAGATAATAATCACTATCCATATGATTTGGCACATTATAAAAATGAAATGAAATTCAAGCATATAGACCTAAGTGAATATCACTATGAAGATGAGACAGAAGAAATCGAGGATATAGTAGAAGGAATTGAACATCATCCTGCATTGGAAAATATTATTCCGCCAAAATGGCATTCATTGGTCAATGAATTAATACATGACTATAAGAATATCGATGATAGTAGTTTTTATGAGAAATACAAAAAAACGATAGGAATAGGTCAAGTGTGGTTCTTACCACAAGAGTATGAAGAAGAAAATGAGCAAAAAAATCTATTAGGAAGTTTAATTGTGTTTGCCTTGACGGTAAGAGATTATATATTACAACTGGACTATAAAGAAGATTTAGAAGACTACATTGATAATCTTAAAAATTTCTGGAATGGATCAGAAACAAAGTTAATTCAATTTATGTTAGAGAATGATCAAAATTATTATGCATGGGTACCAAAAGAAGCAAACATCCCAAATATGTATGAAGTGAAGATTGAGAGTGTCGATGTAGAGGAAGTTCTATAACGAACAAATCGAAATGGTTTTTATTATATGTAATATTAGAATGCATTTTACTAGTTAATTGAAAACAATGCATGCGTGGCAGAAAAGAGGATGTATTGTTACTAAAAATTAGAGGGAAAGAAGGCTGTTGGATTGAGTTAAGCACCTCATTGTCAATGTACGACAATAGGTGCTTTTTTGCGTGCAATGAAGAAAAAATAAAAGATTCATTTTCACTCTATTTCATCTTCGAATTACATGTTATAATTTGGAAAAAAGTGTATTCTTAATTTTTAGATAATTAAAAGGTGGTAGATTACTATATGAGTACATTAAAGAAAATTACTAATAATATTTCGAAGGTTATTATAGGAAAAGACGAATCGATAGAACTAGCAGCCATTGCTCTAATAGCAAAAGGACACATTTTATTAGAGGATGTACCTGGGACAGGAAAAACAACATTAGCGAAAAGTTTGGCTAAAAGTGTGAACGCTAAATTTCAAAGAATACAATTTACAGCGGATACTTTGCCTGGAGATGTTATTGGCCTTGAATATTTTGATGTGAAGGGATCGGATTTTAAAACGAGGTTAGGTCCTATTTTTGCAAATATCGTATTAGTGGATGAAATTAATCGAGCTGTACCGAGAACACAATCTTCGTTACTTGAGGTTATGGAAGAGCGTACTGTTACAATTGCGAAACAGACACATTCATTACCAGAACCTTTTTTAGTTATAGCAACGCAAAATCCACTCGAATCAGCGGGCACATTTCCTTTACCAGATGCTCAGTTAGACCGGTTTTTACTCACAATACGCCAAGGTTATCCTACGAGAGAAGCTGAAAAGGAAATGATGAATCGGTTTCAAATGAATGATCCGTTAGAAACGTTACATTCTATTATTTCAAGTGAAGAAATTATTACGATGCAAAAGCGTGCAAGAGAAGTGTTAGTAGGGAATGAGGTGCAAGATTATCTCCTTGAAATTATTGAAGCAACTCGTAACCATGAGTTAATTGAAATTGGTGTAAGCCCCCGGGGAACGTTGGCATTTATGAGAGCAATTCAAGCACGGGCAATATTAAATGAAAGAGATTACTGTACGCCAGATGATATTAAGACGCTCGCTGCATCAGTTTGTGCTCATCGTTTAACGTTAACGATTGAGGGAGAGATGAAAACGACGAAAGAACAAATTATGAAAGAAATTCTTCATACGATTAGTGTGCCAGTGGAGAATGTACGATGAATCAACAGCTTGTGTATACACCTTTAGCGGAGCCTTTCGTAATGGGAGTTATGTCAGTTGTAGCCGTTATTTTAAGTGTATTTTCAAGTAATCTACTGTTTTTATCTCTCGTATTTTTATATGTAATTTTAATAGGTGCTATGCATGTATATATACGTAAAGTATCTCGTGTTGAATGGGAATACAGTCAAGGGAGTTCGAATGTTTTTATAGGTGAAACGAATATGTGCAAAATGAAAATTTCAAACAAGTCGACATTTCCTATTCTTAATATCGTATTTCGATTTAAATGTGAAAATAAGCTAACTTGGAATCATGATGAAATAAACAAAAATCATAGTACAGGTTCAAATTATTATATGAATTTTAATTTAAAAGGAAGGGAGTCAGTTTCATTTGATTTGCAAGCTGTAGCGTTAAAAAGAGGCATCGCGAAATGGGAAGAAGTTGAAATTGTTATTACTGATCTCTTTGGATTTATAACGAACCATATAACATATAAACAAGTTGATACGCCCTCTTATTTAGTCTTACCAGCTGTTCCGAAAATACAAGTTCCTGAATTACAAGAATGGTCACGAGGATTTCGAAAAGCGATGTCTTCACCCTTATATGATGAAACGAAAGTAATGGGAGTAAAGTCTTATGAAAATGAAGATTTTCGTTCCATCCACTGGAGTGCAACAGCGAAAACAGGGACGATAATTGCGAAAAAGTATGAGCGAACACAATGTGATAAATACGCGATTTATCTCAACTTGCAAAATAAAAGTGGTGTTTCTTTGCGAAATGATATAGAGGAATTAATTGAATTAACAGCAGGTATATGCAAACAACTTCTTATGCAAAACTGTTCGTTTGAAGTATGGATCAATAGTGTAAAAGATAACGGTTTGCTACATATAAAAAATGGTGATAATCGGAAACATTTGCAAAATGTATTAAGGGTACTTGCCTCGATATCAGACCAAGATACGCCTATATCTTCTTCTTACTTTTACACAGCAGGCTTTCGTCGAAAGGAACTGGATGCGGTTCCTTTAATTATTGGTACTTCACCAAAGAAATACAGTAGAACGAATAAATGGATTGTAATGAAAGAATAAGAAGGGGCTTATGTCATGGTGAATAAAAAGCGACATATGAAAGTGAAGTTATGGAGTGTGAGAACTTTAATCATACTTTTCTTTGCGATTAGTGCGATAACGTTATCACAAGGTATTGTGTATGTACAAGACATAGTAAAAGAGCGTTTTTTCAGTAAGACTAAGACAATATCGGAAAGAAATTATGACTTTACTAGTATAGGTGAAAATTTTGATGATTCCAAAATAGATGAAGATGAATATGAAGAAGTAAAAGATACGGGTATAAGAACGAAAACGGGTAAAAAATTTCAACCTTTCGAAAGAGAAAGTCTATGGAATGACGTGCTTTCTGTTCTTTCAAATGTATGGATTACTATAGTTTTTTATGTGATAATCGCAATATCAATTATATATGCCATCTACAAGTATATTAGGAAAAAATTGACGAAAACAGAAATAGTACAGGAGAAAGAATCGATCACAAAGCAAACTGCGGTAAGAAGCATAAAGAATGAAAAAGTCATTCATCAGTTAGAACAGCCGTTACCGACAGATAAGATAAGAAAAACGTTAGTTGAATGGGAAAGAACATTACCATTTCATGAACAGAGAAGGTCCTATGAAACGATGCAACAATGGTTAAAAAGAATTTGTAGAACAAGGGATATTATCTCGTTATATGAGTCTGTTCGTTATGGGGAAAAGACGTATACGGATTTAGATGTGGAAGAAATAATGAAGTGGGTAGAGGGAGATGGGAAGGTGGATACATAAATATCCACCTTTTCTTTTTTTATACGGAAATTTGATTAACATGAATTATTTTCTTATATGAAACCGTATTTAAATAGGTAAACAAAATTAACTTTATTTACTTATACTTCATTACATGTTAACCTATACTTAATTTTTATAAACTATAATTAATTTTTAAGTTTTTTAAGGGTGTGAAAATGTAATGAAATCGGTATTAAAAAGCATACTTATTTCCTTTGTTTTTTCTGCAGTAGGTATGTGTTGGTTACTGTACGTATTATTCAAAGGGGACGGAGACTGGTTATTGTCTTGGATAGGTGTATTAATGGCATATTTATCTTTATATACTTTAATAGATTTATATTGTAAAAATACATACGATAAAAAAGTAAATAAATGGCTTATAAAAACAGCGGTGACTAGTTTTAGTTTTTCTGTATTAGGAATCTCGTTTTGTATCATACACGAGCTATTAACACCATGGAGTCTCAGTTTAATGGTGTGGTATTGGTTGCTAATGTTAGTGTTATTTTTAACGACCATAATATCATTAGTTAGTCTCGTATTTGTTAATCGTAAAAATCATAATTTCACCGGTGGATATAGAATGCTCATACTTCTAAATGTATTTCTTACATTGGGACCAGTATTATGGCCGCTATTACTTTCTATTATTGGAAATGGTATGAATGCTAGTGCGGGCTGGTAAAAAGGCATATAAATTAGTTGTGTAAAGAATAGGATGAAAAGTTGATATAGAATTTTAAATGTTTAAGAGAACATGTTTACATAAAAAATGAAAACATGTTCTCTTTTTATTTGCATACATAATTCTTCCTCAGTTTACTTTACTTAAATTTAAACGTAAGTATTTCGTAAGGAATGGATAAGAAAAAAGAAAGTTTTATCATATAGGATGAAAGTATAGCTTGAATCAATACGATATGAATAGGGGAGAGAAACCCTTATGAAAAAACGTAATTCAATGAAATTAGCAAGTTTGGCAGTTTTATTGGCGGGTACTACTCTAATCACACCAGATTTTACTGTGAAAGCGGAGTCTACTCAAAGTATCTCTAATTTGTCAAAAGCGCATGAACAAAAGAATCGGAATGGTTGGAAGCGAGTAATGCAGGAAACTGTACAGCTTGGCGCTCCAGGGATATTAGCTAAGGCGTATAATAACGGAAAAACGAGTAGTTATACTGCTGGCGTAGCAGATTTAAGTACAAAGAAACCGGTGAAATCAGATTATCGCTTTCGGATTGGTAGTGTGACGAAAACTTTTACTGCTACGACTGTTCTGCAATTAGTTGGAGAAAATCGCGTACAACTTGACGATTCAATTGAAAAGTGGCTACCGGGCCTCATTCAAGGAAATGGGTATGATGGTAATCAAATTACGATACGCCAACTTTTAAATCATACGAGTGGTATAGCTGAATATTTAAAGTCAAAAGATGCTGACATAATGAATTCGAAAAAAACGTATACAGCAGAAGAAATAGTGAAAATAGGACTTGCGCTGCCTCCGGATTTTTCGCCAGGTAAAAGCTGGTCGTATTCAAACACAGGATACGTAATACTAGGAATGCTTATTGAAAAAATAACTGGTAATAGTTATGCGGAGGAAATCGAAAAGCGAATTATTGAACCTTTGGACTTGTCAAATACGTTTTTACCAGGTAATTCACCTGTAATCCCAGGAAAGAATCACGCTCGTGGGTATGTGAAAACCGAAGGAACGAGCGAGTTGAAAGACATTACGTATTATAATCCGAGTTTAGCTAATGCAGCTGGAGATATGATTTCTAATGCGGATGATTTAAATAAATTCTTTTCATCTTTACTCAGTGGTAAGTTATTGAAGGAACGAGAGCTAAAAGAAATGCTTACTACAGTTCCTGTAGAAGGAAAAGCGGTTGGTGATGGGTATGGTCTTGGAATCTATGAGACTAAACTTCCGAATGGTGTTTCAGTTTGGGGTCACGGAGGAGGAATTCCCGGATTTACAACTTTTGCTGGCGGAGTAATTGGTGGTAAGCATACATTGGCTGTCAGTATTAACTCTTTAGATGAGATCGATATAGTTTCGCAGTTTAATAAAATGATGCAAATTGAATTTAATAAATAGATGAAAAGAAAATGAATGGAATTTTGTTATAGTTGTATTTAAAAGAGGTGCTTTTTTAAGTTCGCAACTATGGACAGTAGTTGCATTTATGATATGACATCAAGTGTATTTCAAAGTTAAAATCAATTTTAATGCTTACGATAAAAATAAAAAGAATGTCAGTTACATGACATTCTTTTTATTTTGGATAAAAGAGGTATGTGTATAGTTCTGAAAATTGTTATTTTTGAAATTGTTCCATATAATGAAGGATATAGGGGCGCCAATTGGGGAGTTATGAATGGAAAATACTTTAGTTAGTTAATTATTTCTCGTTTTAATCAAAATAATTATGAGTTGATTTGGAGTTGAATACAATGGGGAAAAATCATTATAAATGGAGTAATAAACAATTACGAGAGCATGTTGAAGTACTAGATGGTAAGAGAAGTCCACACATATTATTAAAGAATGCAACATATTTAAATTCCTATATGCGCGAGTGGATGACAGCGAACATTTGGATATATAATGATCGAATTGTATACGTAGGGGAGCAGCTGCCAGAGCAATTAATGGAGTGTGAAGTTGTTGATTGCGAAGGAAAGTATGTCGTACCCGGTTACATAGAACCGCATGCACATCCGTATCAGTTGTATAACCCAGAGACGTTAGCGAATTATGCGATGCAGTTTGGGACAACAACTTTTATTAATGATAATTTAACTTTATTTTTCACATTAAAGCGTGAAGAAGCATTTCGTTTATTAGATGAATTCAAAAAGATTCCAGCAAGTATGTATTGGTGGTGCCGTTTTGATGGACAAACTGAATTGCAAAACAGGGAATCTTTGTTTAATAGTGAAGAAATAATAGAGTGGTTGCAGCATGAAGCGGTTCTTCAAGGCGGCGAGCTAACAGCATGGCCAAAACTATTACATGGCGATGATGAAATGTTAACTTGGGTGCAGGAAACGAAGCGATTGCAAAAGAAAGTAGAAGGACATTTTCCGGGTGCATCTGAAACGACTTTAGCGAAGTTAAAACTGTTAGGTACAGATTGTGATCATGAAGCGATGACAGGGCAGGAAGCTTTCACTCGTCTTATGCAAGGTTACACTGTTTCCTTAAGAAATTCTTCAATCCGCCCAGATTTAGAAGTTTTACTGAAAGAATTGTTGGAACTAGGCGTAAAGCAGTTTGATAGATTCTTTTTTACAACAGACGGCTCACATCCTTCGTTTTATGAAAATGGAATGACAAACGTTATGATTTCTACCGCGATAAAACAAGGAGTACCAGTAATAGATGCATACGATATGGCAAGTTATAATATTGCTCGTTATTATAATATGGAACATGTACATGGTTCGATTGCGACAGGTAGAATTGCTAATATCAATATTTTAGAAAGTAAAGAAAACCCAGTACCAATTAGTGTCCTTGCAAAGGGGAAATGGGTGAAGCGTGACGGTGTAAATACACATGAAGCATTACATATAGACTGGAGTAAACATAAAGTAACTCCATTATCACTAGATTGGTCAATAGAAAAAGAGGATATGATTTTCTCTAATAAAACGGGGATACACTTATTAAATAACGTTATTACAAAACCATACACTAGTGAAATCAATATAGACTGTGATGAATTGTCCACAGATCATGATGAATGTTTCTTTATGATGATTGCTCGTGATGGCAGTTGGCAAGTGAATACAGCTATGAAAGGTTTTGCAAAAGAACTAGGTGGGCTTGCTAGCTCTTATTCTGGTACAGGTGACATCATTCTTATAGGAAAAAGAAAAGAAGATATGCTTACAGCTTTTCGTAGAGTAAAAGAGCTTGGCGGGGGAATGGTAATAGCTGAAAAGAATGAAGTATTACACGAAATAGCATTACCATTGCTCGGGAGTATGTCTAATTTAAAAATGAGTGAATTAATACAGGAAGAGAAACAGATGGTGAAATTACTACAAGAGCGTGGCTACGCGTATGATGATCCAGCATTTACAATTTTATTCTTTTCTGCGACGCACTTGCCTTTTATACGAGTAACACCTATAGGATTATATGATGTGAAAAGTAGTAAGGTAGTTGCCCCGCCCGTGAATTTGATAAAACAATATTAAAAGGAAAGATCCTATAAAAATTTTATTTTATAGGATCTTTCTTATTATTAGCATAAGAATATTGTAAGCCTCAAATGATATAGTATCTAAATCATTTGAGGTGATATGTAAATATGAAAAAAATATTTTACATTTTAAGCGTATTTATTCTGTGTGTATCGATACAACACGTTGTACATTCCCAATCAGATGCACCAAAGTTATCTTCGGATTGTCTCGAAGAAAGAAAAGTTCGAGATGAAAAGTATGTGAAGAATATAATACAGGACATTAAATCCACATTTAATTTAAATATTGATGAACATAGTTTTTGGGAAGTAAGTAAAAGAGATCTGGAGGCTGCTCATTTGATGTATGGTGGAAAGGAAAATGATTCTTATTATACTTCGCTAACTAAAATTTATGATAGTGGTGGATTTAGCGAACAGCCCAGCCTATTTGTGAGGGCGCAAGAAGCATTTTTACTTTATAAAGAAAAAGATAATATCAATGTAATGAAAAGCCTAAAACTAGACGTTGAAAAAGGGGAATGGCTCGTTATAAAAACGAAAAAGAAGAAAGGGAAAAAAGTGAAATTCAAGCCGTTGCAATGTGAAAAAGATTATATGAAGAAGAGAAATGAATAACAAAATACTTATTCATGCTGTTTTTATTCAACGATATTTTGCTGTTGATTTGAAATAGAAAAAGGTAAACGAACATATTAGCTTTATGGAATATGTTTGTTTACCTTTTTTGAGAGATTTAAAAATTGGGGATGTAGTTAGTGGGGAATTATTTACTGGCTAATGAACTTATAATATTCAATGAATTTGTTCTTCATAAACATTAGATTTTGTGTCAAATGATTTATACATTGCCGAAGCACCTATGTATATTTTATTCTACAGTATTTATAAAAGAATGTTGGCTATTCATAAGAAATATAATTGGCACAGTTTTTGCTTGTATTACATGTAAGGAAGGGAGATTGTATGTAAGGAATCTGTACTCGTAATAGTATAAAACAAGCTACTATTGCATTATTAATCATAGTTGTATTTATAGCGGAACTGTAAATACATACAAATAAGTGGTTTTTTTATTTTAAAAATCTGAATTTTATTTTAAATTATTAGGAGGCAATGGTATGGTTAAATATTCGAAAATTTCTAAGTGGATTCTTGGTGTTGGATTGGTGACAATAACATGTAATGGTTTGCAAATTCAAGCAGAGACAAAAGAGAAAAATGTGAAGAACGTATTACAAATGGAGCCGGTAGGAATACAGAAATCTGTTGATGAATTGGCGCACCCTTCAAAAGTACAAGAAAATGCATCTTTTACAAAACGGTTAAAATTAGCGGATTTATCGCAGCGTCCACTAGCACCAACCGATAATATTAAACCGTTAGCTGAAGAAAAAAAGTATTCAATGGCTGAGTTAAATCAATTAAATAATAAACAATTAACTGATCTTCTTGTGACAATTAAATGGTATCAAATTCCAGAATTATTTCAGTTTAATAGTGATAGTCTTAAATTCTATCAAGATGATAGCCGAATGCAAGCAATTATTAATAAACTAGCAGAACAAGGACAAGCTTATACGAAAGATGATTCAAAAGGGATTGAAACATTAGTAGAAGCTCTACGTGCAGCATTTTATTTAGGTTTTTACCATGATGAATTAAGCAAACTAAATGAGCGTAGCTACCATGATAAATGTTTACCAGCTTTAAAAACAATTGCAAAAAATCCAAATTTCAAACTTGGTACATCAGAACAAAATAAAGTAATTGCATCATATGGAAAATTAATTGGAAATGCATCAGCAGATGTTGAAACGGTTTTATATGCAGGTGAAATTTTTAAACAATATAATGATAATCTTGCAACTTTCATTGAAGACCGAACAAAAGGAGACGCTATATATGAGTTGATGAAGGGAATTGACTTTGATATTCAGACGGATATGTACACGACTGGAAAAGAGCCAAAAGATACGATGTGGTTTCGGAATATCGATACCTTTATTAATGAAGTAAATCGTTTTGCACTACTTGGTACAGTAACAAATAAAAACGGATGGTTAATTAATAATGGAATTTATTATGCTGGCCGATTGGGCAAGCTTCATAGCACGCCGACAAAAGGACAACAAGTTGTTACAGATGCAATGCGAATTTATCCATATTTAGGAGAGCAATACTTTGTTGCGGCAGAACAAATTACTACAAATTATGGAGGAATAGATGCGAATGGAAAAACTGTAAATTTAGATCAAATTCGAGAAGAAGGTAAAAAGAAATATTTACCGAAAACGTATACGTTTGATGATGGAGCAATTGTCTTTAAAGCTGGGGATAAAGTTAGCGAAGAGAAAATTAAACGTCTATACTGGGCGGCAAAAGAGGTGCGTTCTCAATTTTATCGTACAGTTGGTAGCGATAAACCACTTGAAAGTGGACATGCTGATGATGTATTAACGATGGTTATTTATAATAGCCCAGATGAGTATCAATTTAATCGTCAACTGTACGGATATGAAACGAATAATGGTGGGATTTATATTGAAGGGACAGGGACTTTCTTTACATATGAACGTACACCAGAGCAAAGTATTTATAGTTTGGAAGAATTGTTCCGCCATGAATTTACGCACTACTTACAGGGAAGGTACGAAGTTCAGGGATTATGGGGCCAAGGGGAAATGTATCAAAATGAACGTTTAACATGGTTTGAAGAAGGGAATGCAGAGTTCTTTGCAGGTGCAACGCGATTAGATAGTGTAGTACCGCGAAAAAGTATAATTGGTGGGTTATCTAATGATCCTGCAAAACGTTATACAGCATCACAAACATTAAATGCGAAATATGGAACGTGGGATTTTTATAATTATTCGTTTGCACTGCAATCATATATGTATAATAAGCGTCCAGAAATGTTCGATAAAGTACATGATTTAATTCGTGCAAATGATGTTTCAAGTTACGATGCATACCGTGCTACATTAAGCAAAGATAATAAGTTAAATGAAGAATATCAATCTTATATGCAAATGCTTATTGATAATCGCGATAAGTATACAATTCCACAAGTATCAGATGAGTATTTAACTCAGCATGATCCAAAATCGCTTTCGGACGTTACTTCAGATATTACGAATGAAGCGAAATTAAAAGATGTGAAAGTAACAAAGAATACATCACAATTCTTTAATACATTTACACTACAGGGGACATATACAGGAAGGGCGGCTAAAGGAGAAGTTGAGGACTGGAAAGTGATGAATGAAGCAACAAATGATATGTTGAAACGTCTTTCAGGAAAAGAGTGGACTGGATATAAAACATTGACTGCTTATTTTGTAAATTACCGTGTAAATAATGCTGGGCAATTTGAATATGATGTTGTGTTTAGCGGAGTGAATACGGAAGAAGGTACTGCTGTAGAAAAAGAACCAAATAATTCATTTGAAACAGCAAACCCACTATCTTTGAATATTTTGTTAAGAGGAACCTTGAGCGATCAAGATCAGGGGGATAAATTTGTTATTGATGTAAAGGATCAAAAAGATTTACAAATTTCTGTTACGAACGAACAAAATCTTGGACTGAACTGGGTATTATATTCTGAATCAGATTTAAATAATTATGTAGCTTATGCAACAAAACGTGATGGAAACAAATTGCTTGGAAATTATAATGCAAAGCCAGGGAAATATTACTTAAGTGTATATAAGTATGGTGGTGGAACAGGGAATTATACGGTACAAGTAAAATAGTTTACTATAGTTTGTTTTGAAAGGCTACTTATCGCATTTTTTAGCGAAATAAAGTATTTAATGTTAAACATTAAACTAAGCCAACATATCCCTGTTCTAATTATAGAACAGGGATATGTTGGCTTTATATTTTCAAATTAAATAACCTCATTGGATTTTGACAAGAAAATAATTAATATAGATTTGAATTCTCATTCGTAAAGCATGTTTTAATCTTCTTAATGCTCTTTCATTTTTGTCTCAATGCTTGTTTTCAAATCAGTTGATACTTGATTGAAATACCCCAAAACGATCTCCCTAATATCATCGGATATAACTTTCAAATCACTAGCTAAGTTTTCAGCGAGATGTTCTTTTTCTATTGGCTGTAACTTCGTATAAAATTCACCAGCCTGCGTAAAGTCATCCTGTTTCATTATAGAAGTTCTTTCAAGTTTACCTTCAACGTACCTTCCTTCACCGGTTGTAATTTGATTAGCAGGTGTCCAATCTTGCTGTTGGTTAATCGTTAATTTGCGAAATTCTGGACCAATTCTTCTTCTTTGTGAATCACTGTAAATGTTAGCGCGCCCTTGCAGCATTTTATCATCTGATAGTTCTGCACCATCCAGTAAATTAGAAGGAGAGAATGCGACCTTTTCTACTTGTTCCATAAAATTTTCAGGATTTTTATTTAATACCATTTTCCCGACTGGTATGAGAGGATACGTCTGTTCATCCCATACTTTTGTGTCATCTAAAGGATCATAAGAAAGGTGCGCTTCATCTTTCGGATCCATGAGCTGGACGTATAAACCATACTCCACTGGTTTACCATTTTCAATAGCATCATATAAATCTTTCCCGCTATAATCAGGATTTTCAGCAGCTAATTTAATTGCTTCTTTACTAGTAATGTACTGTACACCTTCAAATGGGTACCAATGATACTTTACATACTTTCGATTACCTTCCGCATTTCTCCATACATATGTATTAACACTATGTCCTGGAATGTGGCGAAGACTTTTGGCCGTACCATTATTAGAGTATAAACGGACAACAAAATGAATAGATTCAGGTGCTTTAGCGACAAAACTCCAAAATCTATTAGGGTCTATTAAGTTATTTTTAGGTGAAGGCAATAATGCTTGAATCGTTTCAGGGAAACGCATTGGATCACGAACAGAAAAAACAGGAATGTGATTACATAAAAGGTCAAAAATTCCTTCTTTTGAATAAAATTTTGTGGAAAAACCGCGTACATTTCTAGCAGTATCCGGTGTTCCTTTCGTACTAACAGCTAACGAAAATCGAACCATAACAGGAACTTTCTCATTAGAATTTTGTAAAAAACTTAATTTAGTATGTTCAGACATCGAATATATCGTTTGAAAATAACCGAACGCACCAAATCCTTTTACATGAACAGGTCTTTCTAAAATTTTTTCATGAATAAATTGTTGTAATGACTCATGCAGTACACTATCTTGCTCTAGTACGGGTCCACGTGAACCAACTGTTTGAGAGTGAAATTTAGCTGGTTCAGTAAGTTCTCGATGTTTATTAAAGTCTTCTTCTAATAATTCTTTCCTATGTTTATCATATTTTTCATTCATCGATATAGCCTCCAAATTTTTTCGTCGATTGTTACTAAATATGATTTTATAGTCTCGATTATGTATGACATACAAAGTTCAAAGCAGTAACATACCGCTAGATGAAAAAAACACATATGTAGTGGACCTGTTGCAATAGAAGAAATTATGGAAAAATGAATATCGGGAAGAGAAAGCACACGTTTTAATAAAAAAATGTGGAAGAAAACCACTATTAAAATTTCAATCTTAAAACTTAATTTATAAACGATTATATAGAGAATAAACGTTAAAAAAGGAAAAATAACTAGGAGGAATTTAACATGTCGGATTGGTTTCAATTAGATAAAGAATATATGATGTCTACATATTGTCGGACAGAGGTTGCAATGGAAAGAGGAGAAGGATGTAAACTATATGATGTAGATGGTAAAGAGTATTTAGATTTATTTTCTGGCGTAGGAGTAAATGTACTAGGATACAATCATCCTAAAATTGTACAAACGACAATGGAGCAAGTTGTGAAATCGTTGCATTTACCGTTTCATTTCTTAAACCCAGTTGCAATTGAGTATGCAAAGAAATTAGTAGAGTGTACTTTAAAAAGCGGAAAAGTCTTTTTTACAAACTCTGGTACGGAAGCGACAGAAACGACATTAAAATTAATTGATAAATATAGATCTATTGCGACTGAAGAGCGTGACGGAGTAGTTGTGTTAAAAGATAGTTTTCACGGGAGGACGTTAGGGGCACTACATTTTACGAGACAAGAAAAGGTATATCAAAATTTCCCTAAAACATCTATTCCTGTATACGAAGTAGAGCGTGAGAAAATAGACCAATTAGAGGAGACCATTATTAAAGAAAAACCAATTGCGATTATGCTAGAGCCTGTTTTAGGAAGTGGGGGGATTTATCCTTTATCAAGTGAATATTTGCATGGTGTTCAAAATTTATGTGAAAAATATAATGTACTTCTTGTCGTTGATGAAGTTCAAAGTGGTATGGGTCGAACGGGAAAACTATTTGCTTATCAAAATTTTAATATCACACCGGACATTATTCAAATTGGTAAAGGAGCAGGAGGCGGGATACCGCTAGGAGGAATTATTGTAGGTGAAAAGTTATGTGATGTATTTTCACCAGGAGATCACGGGACAACGTTTGCTCATTCATCAATGGGAACAGCTTTAGGTTTAACGGTATTAAATACATTACTTGATGATGGGTTAATGCAAGAAGCTTATGAAACTTCACTATATTTGAATGACAAACTGCAAGACATTCAGAAAGAAAATTCTTATTATATACAGGAAGTGCGTCATGCTGGCATGATGTTTGGAATTAGTCTGAATGATACGAATGAAAATGTGAAGAAATTACAGGTTGAGCTAATGAATAAAGGAATGTTAGTCGATGTAACACAAGGGAATATTATTCGATTACTTCCGCCGTATATTATTACGAAAGAGGAAATTGACGCATTTATGAATCAGTTTATTATTTGTTTAGATAAAGTTGCTGCTGTAGTAAGTGCTTAAAAATTAAAGCTATATTTTATATAAAGTGCACTCTAATTGTTAGAAATAGTTTTACAATTGGGGTGCACTTTTTATAGTAGAATTTTATTTATTGATATTTGGTTGGTGAGGAAAAGAGAAAGTAAATGTGTAAAGATAGTAGATAAAACGAGTGGTACTAACAACTAATGATAGAACGTTTTGAAAATAATAGCATACGAATATATATATGATAAGAATGAGGTGATATATTGGAAAATAATGATATTCAATTTACTTCTTTACAAATGCGAACTGATAGATTTGGGTGGGCTGGTATTCAATATACAAATAAAAAGCAAGCCATCTTATATACTCGAAACGGAGGAGTAGAATGGGATGTTGTTAACCCTCTAAATTCAATTGTAATATTTGGATATCCAATAAATGCTCGAAGCTCTTGGGCATATGGTTTAACAAAAACGAATGATGATTTATTGCCCGCTATATTTTATACAGTTAATAGAGGGGAAAGATGGAGTGAGTTTATATTACCAATTGAAGAAGAGTGGGAGAAATCGACTGATGTTCAAGTACAATTGCATGCCACGAATATGGATAGTATATGGATTGTATTGTCTAGAAAACTTGCATCAAATAAATTTGAACATAATTTATACTATTTGAAAACGAAAGGGGAAGTTTGGAAAATAATTAAAAATATAAGTATTAGTGATAGTATTTCAGGAATAACATTTATAAACGAGTTAGTTGGATTTATTTCATTACACAAACAATATGAAACATCAGCGGTATTTAAAACAATAGATGGTGGGGCAAGTTGGCAGCCTATAAAAGATATTCCAAGTCTTGAAGGAAGTAATAATGAGACTTCTATGGCTTATAAAGCAATCTATAAAAATAACTTGTTAGTAATACCAACTAAAATGAATAATGATGTATTTTTAATGAATTACTCATTTGATAAGGGGAATTCGTGGCATATTTCAAATAAAACAATAAATACTAGTAAAGCGGCTGTTTCTTTTTTTAGTTCCTATTATGGCTGGGTTATAAATAGTGAACATGGAAGTGTATATCAAATAATAAAAAAAGGAGCAAAATGGATAAAGGTATCAAGTAATCCATTGTTGAAAAATGTATTTTGTTTACATTTTTTTAATCGGCGTAAAGGTTGGGCTTGTAATAAAAAAGAAATATTTACTACAACGGATAGAGGTATAACATGGAAAAAGGTTGTATATAAAATTAATGATATTTATAAATTAATGTAAAAGAGTCCTAAAGAAATTAGGACTTTTTTTATTTTTAAATGGTGAGAGTTGTAACAGACAACGATAAGAGGAGGGATACAAGTGTAGAGATTATATTTTCAAAAATAGACGTTTGTTTTCACACAGTATAATTCACTTTTGAATATGTTAATAAAGTAGCAAATTCATAGGGAATGGCAATAATTAACATTTTATGTCACATGATGTGTAAAGGGGGCGTGTAATGAAATCGTTAACGGTTATTATTTTGTACAGTGAAAGAGAGCAAATATTAGAAGAGTCAATTCAATCTATATGGAAGCTAAATCCTCTTGAAATTATAATTTTCGTTCCTAACGATAGAAGTAATTTGTATGAAATAGCAATGAAATATAGATGTCATAGTGTTTTAATGAATAAATATAGTGCGCATTATCAAGGATATGAAGCTTGTATAAAGGAAGCAAAAGGAGAAATTTTATTATTTTTAGATAGTAATTTTTCATTATCCACAAATGAAATGCAGAGATTTATTGAGCCAATTGTTACAAATCAGGCCGATGTAGTTTTAAATAAAATAGATAAATTGATAGAAATAGGTAAATGTCCAAACATGGACATTGTATGGAGAAAAATGTTAAATGAAATTTTAAGACGACCAGATTTAAAAAGCAATTCAATACTTTCATTGCCATATGCGCTTACGAAGGAAGTGGTGGAACATATCGGCTTTGATTATATGAAAGATATCGTTTTATCTCATATGAAGATTGTGAATCAAGGCTGGCGGATTAACGACCAATATGCAATTAATACGTTATCTAAAGATGAGACTATAGAGGAAGAAGGATATTTAATAAAAAAAGAGTTATCAAAAAATGAAAAAGAGAAAGTAGAAAGATATTTAAGGGGTATATCTAAATGGATAGAGAAAAAAGGAAGAAGAGTAGGGTTTACTGATGCAGGAAAAAGAAGGGATATTATTCAAAAGCTAGGTAAAGCCAAGCAATACCCTTCCTATCATCAAGGCTGGGGAATGCATTCTTCAATTTATGACGGGAAGCAACTTTCTGTTATTATACCGGTGCAAAATGAAGAAGAAACTATAGAACAAGTAATACTCGAGGCAAGAAAAATAGAACCGCTAGAAATAATTGTCGTTGTAAATGGTTCAACAGATCATACAGCTGATATAGCTAAAAGACTTGGTGCCACTATTATTAAATATAACGAACGACTTGGTCATAATGTTGGACGTGCTATTGGAGCGCTTGAAGCTACAGGAGATATTCTTTTATTTATTGATGGTGATTTTAGTGTTTCAGGAAGTAATTTGCATCATTTTACAAAAGCAGTTTCAGCTGGTGTAGACATAGCATTAAATGATTTGAATCCGATGTTACACCCTCCGTTTTATGTTGTAGACGTCGTAAAATATATGCTTAATTTAGCATATAATCGTCCAGAATTAAGCAATGGCTCATTAGTAGCAATTCCACATGCTATGAGTAGATCATGTTTAGATGCAATAGGCTGGGAAAGCTTACTATGTCCTAGTCTTGCACAAGTAAAAGCAATATTACAAGGGTATAGAGTAGAATGTGTACATTACGTTGATGTTGTAAAACCGAATAGAATTCGTTTAAAGGAAAATGTAAGTCACAATGGGCATCCTCCAGCAGTATTAAGAATAATTGGTGATCACGTTGAAGCTCTCTCTTACTTGATAGAACAACTCGAAATGGATGGAAAGGGTGATTAAACTGTTAGACCAGTATAAAATAATTAACATTTCATATGAACAATTATGGCAAATGGATTTTCAAATTACAGAACCATTTATACTCAAGGTTGATTGGGATAAAGTAACGTATGAATTTTTAATTCGTATTAAGCCCGATGCTTCTAACACTATTGTTTTTGGATCCGGAGCAGGTGGGTTTCAAGAACAGCCAATTGGTCCACCTATTTTTCATCGACATTCTTGGATGGATGAATTTGAAGATACTGTTATATATTATAATGACCCTACGTTATATCTTGGAAAATTATCTTTAGGTTGGGGACAGGGAGAGTTAAATAGATTTTATTTACAAGATATAGCAAATATTTTAGAAATAGTATTTGTAAAGTTAAAAGTTGATTCGAAAAATGTGTTGTTTTATGGCAGTTCTGGGGGAGGATTTATGTCTTTAATTTTAGCTGGATTCGTTAAGGGCTCCACAGCTTTCATTAATAATCCTCAAACAAATTTATTAAAATGGATACCTGTACCAATAAATCTAGTTTTCGATTTGTCTTATCCAAATTTATCAAGAGAAGAAGTTGAAGAGAAATTTGGCGAAAGAATTAATGTTGTGAAATTTTTTAATCACATTAAATATGTACCGAATATTTATTTTTTGCAAAATTTCGCGTGTGAATTTGATGTTCAAAATCATTTGCTACCATTTATTTCCGAATTAGAGCAACTTGATAAAGACACGGAAGTAAATCAAATTATAATTGACTTATATTTTGATAAAAAAGCAGGGCATGCAGCTGTAGGTAAGAGTGAAACAATTGAATATATAAAAAAAGTAAAACCTAATCAGACTGTAAAAGAAGAACAAAAAGAAGTGGACCTATCAGTCGTTATAGTTTTAGGAGAAGATAAATCAAAATTGAATCAAATTTTAAATAAAGTGCAGCATATAAAACCACTAGAAATAATTATTGTATCTGATGATAGAATGAGTGCGATACAATCTATACCAACATTTGTTGAAAGTAACGTTGTTGTGATTGAGGAGAAAAGTAAACGGAAAGCACCAGTTCATGGGGCAAAAGTCGCCAATGGTGATGTGGTCTTATTTTTAAATGGAGAAGATGTTATTTTCTCGGTAGAATTAGAACGATTTATAGAACCACTACTAAAAAAGGAACAGGATGTAATTTTAAATAATATAGACTCGAATTGGTTTGAAAAGGTGAGAGTAGAATGGCCAAGCATCGCTATGGTGTATAGAAAAATAGTAAACGATGTATTGGGACGTATGGATTTGAAATATGATTCGATGTTATCTATGCCATATGTTATTACAAAAAAAGCAATTGAAGACATTGGGTATGATATCTTGCAGAACCCTATTCTGTCCCAAGTAACTCTTATTGAGAAAGGGTGGCGAGTACACACCTCTTCAGCAATCACTAAAACCTCTTTAAATGCAAATCATACCTCTTTTTATAGAAATAAACTAACTAAATTAGAAGTACGTGAGATTAATGAGAATGTAAAAGCTTTAGAGAGTTGGTTACAAGGAAAAGATGATAGAGGTAATTATACAGATGGAGGAAGAAAAAGAGAAGTTATAGAGCAACTAAAAAAACAGAAGAATTATTCACTTTTTCATAAAGGATGGGGAATGAATTCCTCTATTTATAATGGAAAACAGTTATCTATTATTATACCAGCACAAAATGAAGAAACAACGATTAAAGAAGTTATTCTTGAGGCAAGAAAAATTGAACCGAAAGAAATAATTGTTGTAATTAATGGATCAACAGATCAAACAGAAGCAATTGCTAAGCAATTAGGAGCTACAGTAATTGTTTATCAAGAAGCATTGGGTCACGATGTAGGACGGGCAATTGGTGCACAAGAAGCTACAGGAGATATACTTCTCTTTATTGATGCTGATTTTGCTATTCCAGCAAAAGATCTTCACCCATTAACAAAGGCTGTTGCCAATGGGATTGATATAGCTTTAAACGATTTAAATTTAAATCTTAGATTTCCTCTATATATTGTAAATTTATATAAATATGTGTTGAATATTGCTTGTAATCGTAAAGATTTAGGAGTGGGATCCACAATTGCTGTTCCTCATGCTATTAGTAGAAAATGTTTAGAGGGAATCGGCTGGGATACACTTCACACATCGTGTGTTGCGCAAGTAAAGGCAATATTAGAAGGATATAAAGTTGAATGTGTCCATTTTGTAGATGTAATGAAACCTAATCGTATTCGGCCACAAGAGCATTTTGCCACGATAGGACATCCACCAGCTGTATTAAGAATTACTGGGGATCATTTAGAAGGACTTTCGTATTTATTGAAGAATAAGGATTTTAAAGATTTATTTTAAAAGGTAAATTTGTCTATTGAATGAGTAACCTAAACATTTCATTTATGCAACTTGACGATATTTAGTATTGCAATGAAACTGAAATCAAAAATTTTTATTATTTTTAGCTTAGGTACAAGTGAAGAGCATGTTTCACTGACTGATAATAAATGAACAAGTAACCAAAAGGTAAAGGCTTCTTTATATATATGAAGGAGCTTTTATCTTTTTTATTTTATGTATGGAAAGTAAAGAGTGAATAAAGTTGTAACAATATTTTTATTTCTGAATAAATTGATATTATTTATAAGAAAGGAGGAAATATCTTGTCTTGCATCAATAAAAGTTGTTTTAATATTTGTTTAGAAACTAAAGTCAATCCAAATGGTGGGGCAGAAATATTCGTAAGGTGCAATGATGAATGTTCATCTAATTTTAATGTAATACCGTTTATTGCATGTGTTTCTATTTCAGTAAAGGATGATTTGAGTTTTTTAGTTGATTTAGATAGTTTAATAAAACGTTAATTTTTTATGGAACTAATAGTGAAATAACATCTAATTTATAAAATTTAGTAAGAGAGTCGTGTCCGAATTTAACTAACTGCATATATTGTTAAGAGAAAGGAGGGAGAGTTATGGCATGTACTACGAATAATGTTTGTTTTGATGTATGTCTTAAAATTACAATTACCCCTGGTAGTGGAATTGACGCTGTAGTGGATTGTGGGGGGGCATGTGGGACAAGTCCTACAATTGTAATTAGTCCTAGTGGATCAATTGTAATTACTTTACCATTGGTTGCATGTTTCTCAATTACACTAAACGATGATTTAAGTGTTGTATCTTCATTAACAAGCCTCTCTTTTCAAACTTCTTAAGAAAATCAAGAAATGAAAAGCCTACTTTCTACTTTTCTTTTGAACTAATGTAAAAATAAAAAAGATGGTTACAAACCATCTTTTTTATTTTGCTATATATTTAAATTGAATTTATATATTATCTGTTCGTAAGGATATACAATTAAAAGCATTCAGTGTCTCCTTTTTGTTCGAGGAGGTAAGAAATTGCCTCTATATGATCACCAATGATTTGCTGTGTTGCTAATGAAAGGTAGCCTTCCTCAGAGAAGTGTTTTTTGGGTCGAACTCGATTTATCCTGTCAACGTCGACAGAATGGGTTTTTTGTATATACAAGCCTGCTAAAATTGTTTTAACTTGACTTAAGGTTGGTGAAAGAAGTGAATCAAACCCAATTATATCAATGCATTTTCGACTAAAAGCATGAGGGACAGCAATTGTGGATCCCATACCTAAATCTTTTCGATTACATGCTAAATTAACAGCATACTTACATGCAGTCACGATAGTATAAGGAAGACGATACATGTAGTAGTGCTCTAATTTATTTAAAGCTAAATCGGTTCCATTTTGAACAGATTGTACAAATGGTAATAAATCAGAACTAGGAATTAAGAAATCACCATCAATAAATAATAATATATCACCTTTTGCAAAATATGCACCAACGGCACGTCCGGTATCAATGCCGAGTGCTTCTTTGTAAGTAATAACTGTTGCACCGCAATTCTTCGCCAATTCCTCTGTTGTATCTGTTGATCCATTAACAATAATGATGATTTCTAAAGGTTTTAATTTCTGCACCTCAAAAATGATAGATTCTATCGTTTTTTCTTCATTTTGAACAGGGATAATGATGGATAATTGTTTATTTCCATAAGTATTTGAATAAAACTCTTTACCTGTAATTATTTTAGGTATAGCTCTTTGTTCGCCGTTTTGAAGTTCTAAAATAATATCCCGTCTTCGATTATTATCAGTATAGTTTCCTCTTGGATCTTGTAATATATTTACCCAATTTTCAATCGCTTCTAGGTGGTAACGAATGAGTTGTTTTGAGGGGAAGGAGGGAATTTGCGGTATAGAAATTTTAAAATGATTGCTAATGCGAAATTTATTTTTAATAATTTTCATTTGTGCCAGTATCGGATTTAATAAACTTTCTGGAGTAATTGCTTCAAGAGTTTCTTTTGTTATTGCATAGGGAGGAAATAATAATGAGTTAACATGTAAATCTGGACGATGAAAAAAATGATTCGTAACTTGCTGCCAAATCATTTCTATAGTGGGCTTTTGCTTTTGATAAAAAAAATCATCTAAATTGTTTAATACTACGTCAGCTGATTCGTCTAGTAATGGTTGAAGAAATGGTATAAGTAAGGAAGGGTGAATAATGTAATTTGCATCTAAAAATAAGAGGTACTTACCCTTTGCTTTTTTGGCACCAATTACATAACAATTATTTGATTCTGTCGGTTCTTCTAATGTGATAATTTTACAATTGTAAGATTGTGCAATATCAATGGAATCATCGATACATCCGTTAATAGTAAGGATGATTTCTAAAGGCTGTAGTTGTTCACAGGCTTTCAAAATTTCAGGTAAAACTCTTATGTTATGCTGTATACGAATAATAATAGAAATCGGATTTTTACACATAAGTAGTCTCCTTTTTAATCAGAGGTAGTTATTAATAAGGTTAGATAAAATAGGAGATGAATATTTTATTATATACGTAACGACTATTTAGTTTTATCAGATTTAGAATTTTCATTACCTGAATTCGAACCTTTATTTATTCCAGAAGCGAGTAAATTATTGAGAACGCTAAGGTCTAATTGCATAGGGATTGAGTTTTCGGATGTAGTTTTCTCATTTTCTTTTTTGGTAGTTAATATAGTCTTTATCTTTTTTATTTCTTTATATTGCTTTAAGGTAATGAAAAATCCAGAAATAATTAAGAGAAAAGAAACAGTAGCAAGTAAAAGTATTATTTCCAACATAAAATAGCCTCCTTTAAATCTATAATAATACTATAGTTGAATGTAATAAGACAAAATTCGAGCTAATGAGTTCACTTTTTAAATATATGCAAATCTTTAGTAAAAGTTACTGATTTCTAGGTTAAAGGAAGCAATTATAGAAACGTTATAAATATAAATAAATTAAAGTTTCATTTGTAGTGTAAAGGTATGTATTATATAAGCTAAACGTCATTTTATAACAAGTTAAATAGGGTGTAATTTTATATAAAAAGAGCATTTAATTGGACAAATAATTAATTATGTGAAATAATAATAACAGATAAGGATACGCTGCTTTTCCTTAAGTGCTTCGAATTAATTTTATTCAATAAGAGAAGGTGTGCTTAAAGAAGTTAAATTAAATAAGGAGCTGTTTTATTATATGCAACAAAATAATGATTTAAATTTTGAACCGCAAGACGTTAATATTGTCAATCCTAAACAAGCTAGGAAAGCAGTAATTGCTACTGGTATAGGGAACGCAATGGAGTGGTTTGACTTCGGATTATACGCGTATTTAGCGGTAATTTTAAGTCAATTATTCTTCTCAGGTGTTGATAATAGTGGATTGCAACTTGTACTTACATTCGGTACATTTGCAGCAGCCTTTCTCGTTCGACCAATCGGAGGTGTATTCTTTGGTAGAATAGGAGATAAGTACGGCCGAAAAATCGTGTTAAGTACTACTATTATTTTAATGGCACTTTCTACATTATTCATCGCATTACTACCAACCTATGAACAAATTGGTGTATGGGCACCAATACTACTTTTAGTTGCCCGAATGATTCAAGGCTTCTCTACAGGCGGCGAATATTCAGGTGCAATGGTTTATATCGCAGAATCTTCTCCAGATAAAAAGCGTGGTATACTCGGTAGTGGTCTTGAAATTGGAACACTCTCAGGTTACATTGCTGCATCGGTAATTGTTACCATTTTGACGTTATTGTTAACAGATGAGCAAATGCTCAGCTGGGGATGGCGTATTCCGTTCTTAATAGCTGCACCAATTGGTTTGGTCGGTTTATACTTACGCCGTCATCTAGATGAATCTCCAATCTTTGAAGAGATGGAAAAAGCACAAGAGGAATCTGAAGACAATGAACAATTTTCATTCATGGATATTATTAAATATCACAAAAAAGACTTCTTATTAAGCACAGTAATTGTCGCCTTCTTTAATATTACAAATTATATGATTCTTTCGTATATTCCTTCTTATCTAACTCAAGTACTTAAAGTCGAAGAAACAACAGGCTTATTAATTATTTCTATTACGATGGCACTTATGATTCCACTAGCACTATATTTCGGTAAATTAAGTGATAAAATTGGTAATAAACGCGTTGTGCAAATTGGTTTACTTGGTTTAACTGTATTTGCAATTCCAGCATTTTTACTAATAGGTAACGGACATATTGCAGCTATATTTGCAGGTATTTTCGTACTAGGTTTCTTCTTAAGTGTATATGAAGGAACATTACCTTCATTATTACCATCACTCTTTTTCACTGATGTACGTTATCGAGCACTTTCGATCTCATTTAATATTTCTGTATCGATATTCGGTGGAACAACACCGCTCGTATGTTCATACTTAGTTCATGCAACTGGTAACCCGCTCGCACCGGCATTTTATTTAGCAGGTGTAAGTATTATTGGATTAGTTGTATTTAGTGTACTATTCGTTACAACTTCAGGGCGTGCGCTAAAAGGTTCATATCCTACAGTAGAAACGAAAAAAGAAGCACACCAAATCGCTAAAGAAGACCCTGAAGAAACACTTTGGTGGCATGAAGAGTCATTAGAAATTGAAGCAGGGAAGAATGCTTCCATTTAAAAAGCAACGTAGAAGTACAAAAAGACTCCTATGAATATAGGAGTCTTTTTGTTACGTTATTTCTTTCGTTTCTTCAAACTTTTTTGATATGCATAAAGCTTATGACTCTCTTCCTTAAATTCATGTAGAAGTACAGTGTTTGCACCATTTGAATAACGCACAGTATTATAAGCATCTATAATAATATCACTTTGAATATTTACATCTTCTTCATCGTTTATTCTTTCTAGCCAAGTTTCAACAGTTTCTCCCCGTTTTCTATTTAAAGGAGAGGTTAACTTACTCTCTAGTTTAAAAATTTCCTTCCGAATTTCGTTATGCGGCGGTTTATTTCGTTTAAAACGATTTTGGCTCATTCCTTCTTTATCAATAATGATAGTAGATTCGAAGACGTGCATATTTGGTAAACTTAAATGTTTTCGTTTTTTTACTATTTTCCAAACGACGTAAATAGCGATAGCTGTACAGACTATTATTGTAGCGCTATTTATGAGTATTGGATCAAAATCAGGAATTTTTTTTCCGTCTTCAATTTTTGGTTTTAAGAGATGTCCTTTATTTGCCCAAACATCTTCAGTATCTTTTAATTCCGCTGCTTTAATTAATGGCATTAAAGCATAGCCAACGCCTAATGCGACTACTTCCGTTATAAAACCAAAAATAAGTCGAATGAAAGGAAATACTTGAACAATTAATATACTTATTAAGCCAATCGTAATGATAGAAGCAAAACGTAATAGTTGTTGTTTCCGATTTGCCCCGGTTAACCAAAATGTAATCATAAGATGCAAGGCTAACATTAATAGTTTCCACAGCGGTGGAAAGGGTGCATAAAATATAGCTGAAACGACAAACCATACAATACCACCTAAAGATTTTTGAACTGGATATCCAGGTCCGACCGCATGTACGATAAAGAAAAATAGTGGTAATATGATTGTGCCAAAAAGAGAAAAAGGTAAAAATAAAGAGAAAAGAACGATTTGAAGAACTAAAAGTATTACAAATCCTGTAGTTTTTTTCTGCATAAATTTATGAATAAGAAATACTCCAATATAGCCTGTTGTTAAAAATATCGCAATACTAATTAGTTCATCTCTTTCTGTTAATAATGAAAGCAGGAGGAGCAGAATGAAATCATGAATGTGATATAGCCAAGTTTTCAACTGGTTCCACCATCCCTTCACTAGTAATGAGAAACGTTGGCTGCGAGAGAAGAAGGAGTTCATTTCTTTGTAAACCAATGTATATCATTGTAGACGATCGTTCTCTCTTTCTCGTTACATAATGAAGAAATCCTTGTTTTGGAAGTAATGTACTATCATCTGAAATACGGGCTAATTCTTCTAAAGCTTTTGCATATTGCGTTTGTCCTTCATTTAACGGTACATGCAATGCACCGCCTTCTGCTAATACACTAATAAATATTTCAAACGGTATGTGTTGCTTCGTTGCATATTGGCAAATGTATGTTGCGAATGAAATTAAATCTTCAACATTATCTTTCCAACCAAATCCACGATCGGCAGCTAAAGAAAGACAAATCGTCCAACTATAATTTTTTACAGGTTCATATTGCTTCGCTTGTAATTCTTGTATTTTAGCAGATGCCTTCCAATGAATAGAGCGGAAAGACTCACGCTCATATCGCTTTACACCGATAATAGATGTTTCATCATTGTAAAAAGAAAAATTCGTTCGATAAAATCCATTCAAAAGTTGCTGAAGTTCTTGCAAACCTGCTACTTCTTTAGGAGAAGGATACACAATAATTTCAGTCCTTAATTTATCAAAAACAGGTAAATGTACAGTTAATAGATGAAATGGATCTTTTAATACACATTCAAACCGTTCAATTTGAAACACACCACGCTTCGTTGCGGTTAATGTTAAACCCCATTTTTGTGCCGAATGTGCAGGTTGTGAAAATGGGAAAGAGAATAATGTTTTTGATATTTGTTCAATGCCTTGCTCTTTATGCGGTATAAGGGACGAATTTAAATGAAAATAACAAACACCATTAACGAGCGGTATGCTGGCTCCATTTTTTAAATGAATAAAAAACTGTCCAGATTCCTCAGGAAAAAGCCGTGTAGTTTGTTTCTCATTTATGATTTGAAACTTCTTCTCTATGAAAGCGACATATTTATAAATAAAAATCGCAAATAAATAATAGAAGAAAAAGAGAAACATAAGCATTCGTTGCGGGAAAAAGAATGTGAAAAGTAACGCGATTGGAACAGTTAGTTGAATAATATGGAGTTGAAAAAATAAAGGTACAGTTACAACGCGTTGCCTATTCATGCTTGCTCAATCTCCACAGGTACGTCAACTTCTTTTAAAATACTTTTCATAATATCATTTTTTGTCGTACGCAGGGCACCTTCCATTGATAAGACGATACGGTGATTCCAAACAGAAGGAACTAACAATTGTATATCTTCTGGTGTGCAATATTCTCTCCCGTGTAAAAAGGCTAAAGCTTGAACAGCACGTACTAAAGCTAATGTGGCACGTGGGCTTACACCGTTAGCGATATAATCATGATTTCTTGTAGCGTGAGCAAGTTTAATAATGTAATGTTCTAACGGTTCCGAAACAAATATTTCTTTTACTCGTTTTTGAGCTTCTAAAATATCTTCTAATGAGATGACAGATGTGACACTTTCTAATGGTAAATCGTTCCGAAAACGTCGCATCATTTGTAACTCATCTTTAGGAGTTGGATGACCGATTGAAATCGTCATTAAAAAGCGATCAAGCTGTGCATCTGGAAGAGGGAAAGTCCCTTGTGATTCAATTGGGTTTTGCGTCGCAATAACAAAGAACGGTTTCGGAAGAGGAGTTGACTGCTTCTCCAGCGTCACTTGTCGTTCTTCCATCGCTTCTAACAAACTCGACTGCGTTCTCGGCATTGCACGGTTAATTTCATCTGCTAGCAAAATGTTTGTCATAACTGGTCCAATTCTTAATTCGAATTCGCTTGTTTTTGGGTTGAAGTATTCAATACCTGTTACATCACTTGGAAGTACATCAGGGGTAAATTGAACGCGAGAAAAACTACCACCAATACTTTTTGAAATGGTTTTCGCCAGTAACGTTTTCCCAGTACCAGGCACGTCTTCGAGTAGTACATGTCCATCAGCAAGAAGTGAAACGAGCAGTAGATCAATAACATTTTCTTTACCAACAAACACAGATCCGATGTTTTCTTTCAATTTATTTATCATATGTACCATTCCTTTCATTATAAAAGAGCTAATATTTCTATATTTTAACAAATTATTCAGAAAATTGGTATGATTTTTTAATTCAAAGAAATGGATATTTAATTATTAAATTACTCTTGCATATTTTGGAATATAATTATACAATATCGATATACGATGTATCGTGAGTCGATATATCATATATCGATGTATCGGAGGTAGTTATAATGAATGCGAAGGCGCAAAAATATATTCCGTTAACTGAGGCGACATATTACATATTATTGTCACTCGTGAAGCCGTTGCATGGCTACGGAATTATGCAAATGGTAGAAGAGATGACAAATGGGGAAGTAAAGCTCGGCCCTGGTACTTTATATGGAAATACGACGAAATTACTAAAAGAGAAGTTAATTGTTGAAGTTGCCTCTACAGACAGAAAGAAGTGCTATGAGTTAACGCCGTTTGGGAGAGAAGTGTTAGAGCTCGAGTATAACAGATTGCAGAGATCTGTAAGGAATGGAAATGGTATATTAGGGGAGTGAATGAGAGATGGAGACAAAGAAGATATTCAAACCTTTCGCAGTATGGAGCTTAGAAAAAGAAGAAGGGTATTTACGTAAAATGCATCAACAAGGCTGGGCGTTACAAAAGTATAACGTAATGTATACGTTTAAGAAAACTGAGCCGAAAGATGTAGTATATAAAGCAGACTTTAGATTAGAGTATAAAGATTCGACAGAAAAACAAAAAGAATATATCCAAATATATGAAATGTGTGGCTGGAAACATGTAACGAGTTTTGCGAAGTGGAATTACTTTTGTAAAGAAGTAGAAGAGGCAAATGAGTTACCTGATATATATTCAGAGAAGGAAACGAGGATACAAAAACTTACTGAGTTGTTACAGTTTTTTGTAATTATGTTTGTAACAATAATGCCAGCGCTTTACTTATGTTTTCTTGGACCATCAGAATCTAGAATTCCTTATATATTTAAAGGCATGATAGGATTTATAGGTTGTATGTATTTGTATATATTTATTAATGTATATTGGAAGATTAAAAAGTTAAAAAATGAAATATTGTAACAAAGATTGGGTTTATTAAAGAAGATGGTTGTATATTGAATGGAAATCATCTTCTTTAATTTCTATATATCCTTGTTTTGTTGGGTATTTTTTATATAATAAAACATTGTATATTTAAGGTATAGAACTAACAGTTACAAAGATGATTACCAGTAACAATATCTAAAAAAATCATAAATGAAGAAGTAATTAATAATAACGAACTAGCAATGAATATCACTTTATTAGATTTTTGTTTTTTATAAAGGAAATAAAGTAAAAGACCACAAATAGTAGAAAGTATCCATATAGCTAAACCGTAAGAAGTTGAGATTTTCTTCCAATCGGAAATCCAAAAGTAAAAGAGGATTATGTGACAAGTTAATAGTAGAAATGTTGATGGAAGCATTATCTTTTTATTTAAAATCATTTGTTTCACCTCCCTTATGTAAATATTACTAAAATGGTGTGGATTTTAACATATAATAAGGAAGAAATACATTTTTAATTAATGTATTAAACGAAAAAATCCCTTATAGAAAAATCTATTTCTACAAGGGATAATCATGTTTTTATTAGAAAGACTGATTTTGCGCAGGTTTAATAAATTGTTCAGGGTTTTCAACAAGTCCGCATACAGCACATTGGACACGGTATGTAGGTCCTTGATAGCCCATATGAAAAGCATTCATCGTTTCATTTGTGTATTCTTCTTCCACTTGACCAGTTTGTGGATTTATTTTGACTGGTTTTACTTGTTGCTCAAGAATATTAAAGCGAGTACGGTTCGTTTTACAACTTGGACATAGCATTGGTTCCATATGTATACACCTCCATTTGTATCATTTCTTAAAATCTTTAATTTTATGCAAGCAAAAAACTTTCTCAATATAAATAGGTGTTTAATGTATTTAAAATTCAGAAAAAATAAAATATAATAAAAGTACGAACTGGTTATGTCCAAACCAAATCTCCTGTTTTATGCCAATAAGCTGGGGGGCCGAGAAATCGGCCTCATTTTTTTTGCTCATTACTACAAGGAACAAGGTTTTATGAGACTTTTGTCGAAATTTTAGGGATAGATACAAAGGGGGATGTAAAATGAATTTGAAAATGAAGTACATCATTTTATATGTAGAAAAGTTTGAGGAATGTTTAAAGTTCTATAAAGATATTTTACAGTTACCTATAAAAGCAGAGCACGGCACATATATTGAATTTAATACTGGAACTACCATTTTAGCGATGAATACGCGGCAAGATGTGAAAGAATTAACAGGACTACCGCTTACAGAAGGTGAATTACAGTCTTCTCATTTCGAGTTAGGATTCGTTCTTGAGAATGTACAAGAAACGATTGAGCAATTTAGAGAGCAAGGTATTAAAATTTTAGTGGAGCCAATTGTAAAACCGTGGGGACAAACAATTGCCTACATTGCTGATCCAGATGGAAATTATATTGAAATTTGCAGTTCATTAGAATAGAGGGAGAAAGAGTGATGGGATTTCCGAAACTAGAAACAGAACGTTTATTCTTAAGAGAACTTACACTATTAGATGCAGAAACGATGTTCCAATATTTTTCGAAAGAATCAGTTATACGTTATTTCGGAATGGATTCTTTCCAAAATATTGAGCAAGCGAAAACAACGATTCAAACGTTCAAAAATCGTTATGAAGAGGGCAGTGTATTTCGCTGGGGAGTCGAGAAAAAAGGGACGGGCCAATTAATCGGAACGTGCGGATTTCATTTAATTAATAATCATCATAAACGAGCTGAAATTGGTTATGAATTAGATGATACATATTGGGGACAAGGATATGCATTGGAAGCATTACAAGCAATTTTAGCTTACGGATTTGAAATACTGCAACTAATAAGAATCGCAGCGATTGTATATGTAGAAAATAATGCTTCTCAAAAGTTATTAATAAAAGCAGGGTTTCAAGAAGAAGGATTCCTTCGAAAACATATGATTCAAAATGGAGTTGCTCATGATACCATTTTATATTCTTTATTAAAAGAAGAGTGGAAGAAGTAATGAGTACAAACGAACTTATAACGATTATGAAGAAGCATAGGGAAAATAGATTCATTTTAGGTATAGATGGTTTAAGTCGATCTGGAAAAACAACATTCGTAGCCAATTTAAAAGAAAATATGAAACAAGAAGGCATTCCGTTTCGTATTTTCCATATTGATGATCATATAGTGGAGCGTAATAAACGATATCATACTGGATATGAAGAATGGTATGAGTATTATTATTTACAATGGGACATTGAATGGCTAAGGCGGAAATTTTTTCAAAAGCTACAACATGAAACAAAATTGAAATTACCTTTCTTTCATGAAGAAACAGATATATGTGAAATGGAAAAAGTACAGATTCCTATTGTAGGCGTAATTGTTATTGAAGGAGTTTTTCTACAGCGAAAAGAATGGAGAGATTTTTTTCATTATATGGTCTATTTGGACTGTCCAAGAGAGACAAGGTTTCTACGTGAGAGTGAAAAAACGCAGAAAAACCTTTCAAAGTTTGAAAATAGGTATTGGAAAGCAGAGGATTATTACTTAAAAACGGAATTGCCGAGGGATAGGGCGGATTTAGTCATTGAATGATTTGAAAATAGAAGGTGAATAGAATGAATATTTTATGGGATTTTGATGGGACGTTATTTGATACGTATCCTGCATATACAATGATGCTTTCTGAAATATTAGGTGATTCAGTAGAAAAACAAGAAATATACAAAAACTTAAAAATATCATACTCTCATGCAATTCAGTATTATAATATTTCATGTGAGCAGGAAGAAAAGATTAAAGTTTTGAAGGGGAAATTCACGCCAAAAGATATGAAACCTTTTGCAGGTGTCGAAGAGGTTTTGAAATTTGCAGATAAAAATGTGATTATGACCCATAAACATAGGGCAGGGGTTATGGACATTTTTAAATATTACGGCTGGGAAAAGTACTTTGTAGATATGGTTACAATTGACGATGGCTTTCCACGAAAGCCCAACTCTTTAGCTTATAATCATTTACATAAAAAACATAATATTGATTTAGCTATTGGAGATAGAGAATTAGATTTAATACCCGCAAAAGAATTAGGTATTTCAACATGTATGTTTCAAGGTAATTGTGATGTAGCGGATTATTCTTTATTACAATACTCGGAGTTTTTTAAGGTAGTGATTGATAGAGAGTTTTCTTTATAAAAAAAGTTATTAATAAAGACTGTATCTTTCATTTTAAAGGTACAGTCTTTATTTTTTAGAGCTATTATATACCAATTGCCGTGGATTAAAGAATGATTGTATATCTTTAGTAAAGAAATAGTCAGGTTAGTTGTTAGATAGAAATAGACAGATAAAGTGATAGTGTCCGTTTTATCTGCTTTTTATCATAACTAAATTATGGTTATTCATGCTAATATAAACTCATAGCTATATAGAAGGGGTGGGATTAGTATGAAAACAGAAATAGTTCCTAAAAAGAAGTACAGTATAATAAGCTATATATCTTTACTCATCGGCATTTTGTGTTTTCTATTCGTTTTTATAACGCCAACAAGGATAGCGAATGCAGGTAATATAGTTGGAGATTATATTACAATTGCCCTGACAGGTGTAGGGATCATGCTTTCAATAATCACAATGACGAAAAAAACAGAGAAGAAGGGGATTGCTATCCTTTCATTAATACTGTCCTCATCATTTTTTATATTTTGGATCATAGCGATTATCCTATTGTTTACTGGTCAAATTAGTTTTGCGCCGTAATGTGTAATAAAAAGAGTCCTTCTCGTATGAAGGACTCTTTTTACTCGGTATCTTCAGGTTGATATTCTAAAATATCCCCCGGTTGGCATTCTAATGCTTTACATATTGCTTCTAAAGTTGAAAAACGGACTGCTTTTGCTTTTCCATTTTTCAAGATAGAAAGGTTAGCCATTGTAATTCCAACCTTCTCCGAAAGTTCTGTTACACTCATTTTTCTTTTTGCTAACATTACATCAATATTAATAATAATTGCCATATTATTCACCTCAGACCGTTAAATCATTTTCTGATTTTATATCTATAGCATCTTTTAATAGTCTTTGGAGAACGGCAGCAAAGACCGCGATTACCATTGAAGCAAAAATCATAATCATTCCGATAATAATAATGCCAGGGGCATCATCTCTCTCTGCCACGAGATAGAAAAGTGGCATACCTAATACATATAATACACTAATTGCCAATGCGCTGTACTTAATATTTTTTAAAGCTTGAACAGATAACTCTGAGAATGCGTTGTTTTTATCAATATAGTTTAAAAGCTTAAATGTTTGGTACAGTGCGAAGTAATAAGGTATTGCTGTTGCATATAAATTGATAAATACAAGATATTTAATATATGAAATATCTGGATATAATTCTGCGGCGAAATTTCCTATTTTAGGGACTAAAAAAATGCACATAGCAAGAACGGGGATTCCAATCAGAATCACAACGGTCTTTAAAAAGAGTGTGGATCCTTGTTTCATAAAAAGCACCTCATTTATTTAATATCTTATTAATTTAACACGAAATTTATTGTTTAACAATAAATTTTTATTTCTTTTGATCGAGGATTTATTGTTAAACAAGTAATTAATGAAAAGGATGTTAAATCTTTTTTATAAGATAGATGATGCATACCGATATTTAATAAAGGAAAGAAAGGGAAAGTAACTATTGTTAGCTTTATGAGAATTGGGAACTAATAAAACATATGTAGGTTTTGGTATGGAAAAGGAAATAGTGTGTATTTAAATGAATGCAAAGTTTATGGAGGAACAATCATGTTGAATTATGGTGTGAAGATGAAAAAGTTGCTACTAGTGGCAGCTATAATAGTAAGCGTATTAAGTACGGAAAGTATGATGAATTATCATGCGGCCAAAGCTAAGGTGAAAAAAGTAGAACATCAGCCTAAAAATATAATTATGATGGTTATGGACGGAACGAGTTCAACGGCGACAACATTGGCTCGCTGGTATAAAGGGGCACCGCTTACGTTAGATCAAATTGTAACAGGAGGAGTTCGTACGTTTTCGGCGGAATCAGCTAGTACAGACTCAGCGCCAGCAGCAACAGCATTAGCAACTGGAAATAAATCAAATTCAGGATATGTAGGTGTATTACCTTCTATTGTAAGTTCGCCTAGCTTAGAGCCAATAAAAGAAGAGGACAAGTTACGGCCGGTCGCAAACGTATTAGAAGGTGCAAAACGTACTGGTCGTGCAACTGGAATTGTTGCTACATCTGAAATTCAGCATGCTACTCCGGCGGGATTCTCGGCTCACCATGTCAATCGCAAGCAATTTGACGTAATTGCGAAGCAGCAAGTATATCAAAATATAGATGTCGTATTAGGCGGGGGAAAAGCAGCGCTGCTACCTATGCAAAGTAATGGAATCCGAAAAGATGGTGAAAATTTAGTGAAGGTGATTCAAGACAAAGGATACGATTTCGTTGAAACGAAAGATGCGTTATTGAACTCCAAATCTAATAAAATTTGGGGCTCTTTCTCACATCATGCTCTTGCGTTTGATATGGATCGTATAGCAACAAACCCAGAACAACCAACACTTTCTCAAATGACAGAAAAAGCAATTCAAACATTATCAAAAGATAAAGATGGCTTCTTTTTATTCATAGAAGGTAGTAAGCCTGATTGGGCAGCCCATGCTAATGATCCAATTGGGATGATTAGTGATGTATTGGCATTTGATGAAGCGGTAGCAAAGGCGTTACAATTTGCAAAGAAAGATGGGGATACGATGCTCATAGCTTTAACTGATCATGGTAACAGCGGTATCTCTATAGGGAATAGAAATACGACAAAAGGATACAATACTACACCGGTTTCTGCATACATTGATTCATTGAAAAAGGCGAAAATGACACTTGAAGGAACTATAAATAAACTGAAATCTGATTTATCAAATGTAGAAGATGTAGCTAAACTATACGGTTTGGATAATCTAACTCATGATGAAAAAGAAAAATTAAAAGCGGCAAAAAAGAAAATGGATGTAGGACGAATTCTTACTACATTATTGGCTAATCGTGCAAATATCGGCTTTACGACAGGAGGACATACAGGTGAGGATGTATTTTTACATTCTTATGGACCTCAAAAACCAGAAGGCTTAATCCAAAATACAGACATTGCGAAGACGATGGCGAAAGCGATGGGCTTTAACTTAGAAGAAGTAACGAATAAAATATTTTTAGAGAGTGAACAAGCCTTTAAGAAAATCGGTGCAACTGTAACAGCCGACAAAACCGAAGGAGCAAACCCGTTACTCGTAGTAAAACGTAATAAAGTAGAAGCACAATTATTTGGTAACAAAAATATAATTCGTATCAATGGTAAAGGGTATGAATTAGGAAGTATTATTGTAGAGAGTAATGGAAAGTGCTATGTACCAGAAGAAGCAATTCAACTATTTGTAAAGCATTCTCGTTAAAAAATTGCCAACCAGTTAAGCTAACTGGTGGCAATTTTTTGTGTTTATTCTAAATATAAGGGTTCGGATTGTTTTGTAAAGTTTTCCATATGAGACTGGTATCAATGTTAAAGGGAAAGTATAGTTTTTTCTTACATTAAAAAATTTCGTTTTGTAGAATAAGAAGTTATACATATAGTAAAGTCTAATGGGTTATCAATTAATATTTACGAAAAATATATTAATACTTTAGAATTTCTTTAATGTTCATTATTTTTTATTTAAGGTTATCCGTTATATTTATAATGTGTTTATTTCAATTTATTGTATTGAAGCTCAGTTTTATATAATTATAAAGCAATCATCAAAATAAAATCTCCACTAGAGTAAATTTATTATTTTTTTGCGGAAATTATTATGCAGTTAAGAAAACTGTAATTTATTGAATTAGAAATATATTAGAATTTAGTTGAAGAAAGAGAGAGGGAATAAAATGAATATAGTGCACTTACGTCCTAAACAGCGGTCTAAGTATCGCATTATGCTAGGTAAGTGGTATTACTCTACAAAGAGGCACATTCAGTGGTTAGCAGACGGAAAAACATATGCAAAAAGGTTCCAACAAGAAAAGCTACCTTGTACAGCAATTCAGCACCAAACAATATTACTTCGTAAGCTCAAAGATGTAGATATGTGGTATCAACAGAATAAGGTTGTTAATTTGAAAATTGCTGTTAAAAAACTAAATGGTATCGTCATTAGACCGGGAGAAACATTTTCTTACTGGCGTTTAATAGGTAAGCCAACGAGGAAAAAAGGGTATGTAGAAGGTATGGTATTACACTACGGATCTTTTCAATCAGGTATTGGAGGAGGTCTTTGTCAGCTTTCAAATTTAATATATTGGATGACTCTACATACACCACTGACAGTAACCGAACGATATCGTCATAGCTTTGATGTCTTTCCTGATTCTAGGCGAACTCAACCGTTTGGGAGTGGGGCAACTTGTTCCTATAACTATTTGGATTTACAAATTAAAAATGAAACGGATCAACCGTATCAACTTCACCTTTATATGACAGATGAACATTTAGTTGGTGAATGGAGAACAGTCTATCCGCAACTTTATCAATATGAAGTGTATGAGAAAGAACACTCAATTCAACCTGCATACTGGGGCGGTTATATACGACATAATGTGATTCAACGTAAAGTATATAATCTACAGAAACAGTTAATAGAAGATCAATATGTAACAGAGAATCACGCTATAATGATGTACGAACCACTATTAGCTTGTAATAATGAGATTAGTGAGTAATATGGTAACCCATAGATTAAGTAGTATAGAAAATATTTAATTCTTATTTTTACTAAAAAAGTTCACTGTTATTTATAGGTGAGTTTGTTTTTCTATCTTATGTATTTCACCCTGCATAAAAAATATTTCTCAACATTTTATTTGTTGAAAAAGATTGAATATTCGTATTATAACGAATATTATGTTGTTATCGGCAAAAAACGATAATTTGCAGACACTGGGGAGGAAATACATTGAAAAAGAAAAAGAAATTAAAACCATTAGCGGTATTAACAACAGCAGCAGTACTAAGTAGTACGTTTGCTTTTGGAGGTCACGCAGCGCATGCTGAGACACCAACATCATCTCTACCAATAGATGAGCACTTAATACCGGAGGAGCGCTTGGCTGAAGCGCTAAAACAACGGGGGGTAATTGATCAATCTGCATCGCAAGCTGAGACGTCAAAGGCTGTCGAAAAATATGTTGAGAAAAAGAAAGGGGAAAACCCTGGGAAAGAAATTTTAACAGGAGATAGTCTTACGCAAGAAGCTTCTGATTTTATGAAAAAAGTAAAAGATGCAAAAATGAAGGAAAATGAACAGGCGCAGCAGCCTGAAGTAGGCCCAGTAGCTGGACAAGGTGCAGCATTGAACCCTGGGAAATTAAATGGAAAAGTACCTACTACATCAGCGAAGCAAGAAGAATACAATGGAACTGTTCGAAAAGATAAAGTACTTGTTTTACTTGTAGAATTTAGCGATTTTAAGCATAACAATATTGATCAAGAGCCAGGATACATGTATTCTAAAGACTTTAATCGTGAACATTATCAAAAAATGTTATTTGGTGATGAACCATTTACTTTATTTGATGGATCGAAGATTAACACATTTAAGCAATATTATGAAGAACAATCTGGTGGTAGCTACACAGTTGATGGGACTGTAACAGAATGGCTTACTGTTCCAGGAAAAGCATCAGATTATGGTGCTGATGCGGGTACTGGGCATGATAACAAGGGGCCTTTAGGACCAAAAGATTTTGTGAAAGAAGCATTAAAAGCAGCGGTAGCAAAAGGAATCAATTTAGCAGACTATGACCAATTTGATCAATACGATCAAGATGGTGATGGAAATAAAAATGAGCCAGATGGCATTATTGATCATTTAATGGTTGTACATGCTGGCGTTGGTCAAGAAGCTGGCGGCGGTAAATTGAAAGATGATGCGATTTGGTCACATCGTTCAAAACTAGGTTCAAAACCATATGCAATTGATGGCACGAAATCTTCTGTTTCGAACTGGGGCGGAAAGATGGCTGCATATGATTATACAATTGAGCCTGAAGACGGGGCAGTTGGTGTGTTTGCACATGAGTATGGCCATGATTTAGGCTTACCAGATGAATATGATACAAAGTACTCAGGACAAGGTGAACCTGTTGAGTCATGGTCTATTATGAGTGGTGGTAGCTGGGCTGGAAAAATTGCAGGAACAGAGCCAACGAGTTTCTCACCACAAAATAAAGAATTTTTCCAAAAGAATATGAAGGGGAACTGGGCGAATATCCTTGAAGTAGATTATGACAAACTTAGCAAAGGAATCGGTGTTGCGACATATGTAGATCAAAGTACTACAAAATCTAAACGACCTGGAATCGTTCGTGTTAACTTGCCGGACAAAGATATAAAAAATATCGAATCAGCGTTTGGTAAGAAGTTCTATTACAGTACAAAAGGAAATGACATTCATACAACACTTGAGACACCAGTATTTGACTTAACAAATGCAAAGGATGCTAAGTTCGATTATAAGGCATTTTACGAACTTGAAGCGAAGTATGATTTCCTTGACGTATATGCGATTGCAGAAGATGGAACGAAGACACGCATTGATAGAATGGGCGAAAAAGATGTAAAAGGCGGCGCGGATACAACTGATGGTAAGTGGGTTGATAAATCATACGATTTAAGCCAATTCAAAGGAAAAAAAGTAAAACTGCAATTTGAGTACTTAACAGATATTGCAGTAGCTTATAAAGGGTTTGCGTTAGATAATGCAGCATTAACTGTAGATGGAAAAGTTGTTTTCTCTGATGATGCAGAAGGTCAGCCAGCAATGACGTTAAAAGGCTTTACTGTGTCTAACGGATTTGAACAGAAAAAACATAATTACTATGTAGAGTGGAGAAATTACGCTGGCTCTGACACTGCGTTACAACATGCACGTGGCCCAGTATTTAATACAGGAATGGTTGTATGGTATGCGGATCAAAGCTTTACAGATAACTGGGTAGGCGTTCATCCAGGTGAAGGGTTCTTAGGAGTAGTAGATTCTCATCCAGAGGCAATTGTAGGGACATTAAACGGACAACCTACTGTGAAGAGCAGTACGCGTTACCAAATTGCCGATGCGGCATTCTCATTTGATCAAACACCAGCATGGAAAGTAAATTCACCAACTCGCGGTATCTTCGATTATAAAGGATTACCAGGAGTGGCAAAATTTGATGATTCTAAGCAATACATCAACAGCATTATTCCTGATGCAGGACGTAAGTTACCGAAACTAGGACTGAAGTTTGAAGTGGTAGGCCAAGCTGAAGACAAGTCTGCAGGTGCAGTGTGGCTTCATCGATAAAATAAGGTAAAACGAAGAGGAGCTGCGATAAGTCGGTGAAACTGACTTATCGCAGCTTTTTTCTTCTTGTGAAAAAACTTGCTGTTTTTTTATGTACTTATTGGAAAAATTCGAAGTTTCTTTTATAAATAAAATACTCCGCCTGTCCAATTATAGAAGCTATTTTGGGCGTAAGTAATTTGTAAGTAATGAGTAAGAAAAAAGAGATTTTCATAGTATATAATATTTATTATAGCTACTTTTAACACCTGATACTAATAGTGTGCTATAATATGAATTAGCAACAAAAAGGAAAGGAATTAGAATAATGACCTTAGAAAATACTAAAAATTTAAAAAAACAAGTTGCTCCTTTTGAAAAATCAACGATTAAAAAAAGTGTTTGGCAACTGATCAACACAATCATGCCATTTATTATTTTATGGTACCTTGCTTATAAAAGTTTGTCAGTTTCTTATTGGTTAACATTAGTTCCAGCACTGTTAGCCGCTGGATTTATGACAAGAATTTTCATTATTTTTCATGATTGCACCCATTATTCGTTCTTTAAAAGTCGACGTGCAAATAGAATAGTTGGAACGTGTATGGGTGTTTTAACATTATTCCCATTTGATCAGTGGGGGCATGAACATTCTATTCACCACGCTACAAGTGGTAATTTGGATAAGAGGGGTACAGGGGATATTTGGACGCTTACAGTTGATGAATATGTAGCTGCACCATTTAGACATCGTTTAGCATATCGTTTATATCGCAATCCATTCGTTATGTTTGGATTAGGTCCGATTTATGTTTTCTTGCTTAAAAATAGATTTAACCGAAAAGGTGCAAGGCAGAAAGAACGTATGAATACTTATTTGACGAATATTATAATTGTTGCTGTAGTAGCTATACTTTGCTGGGCAATTGGGTGGCAATCGTTTCTGTTAGTACATGGTACTATATTCTTAATAGCAGGTTCAGTAGGGATTTGGCTGTTTTACGTACAGCACACATTTGAGGATTCTTATTTTGAAGAGGATAAAGATTGGGAATATGTGAAAGCGGCAGTGGAAGGAAGTTCTTTTTATAAGCTTCCTAAAATTTTGCAATTCTTAACTGGTAATATTGGATTCCATCATGTTCACCATTTAAGCCCAAGGGTACCTAACTATAAACTAGAAGAGGCACACAATAATACGCTTCCGTTAAAAAATGTACCAACGATTACGCTTGCTACAAGCTTACAATCACTACGTTTCCGTCTTTGGGATGAGAAAAGTAACAATTTTGTTAGCTTTAAAGATGTCAAAAATATAATTAAAAATAATGTTTCTGTTCGAGTGAAATCTGAACTATAATTGCATCGTATATAAAACTCCCCTTAATCATTTTCGATTTAAGGGGAGTTTGTGTTTAAAGAGTAGATGCCAGATAAGAGGAAAATTTACATAATTCAAATTGTAATTGAAGCAGATTAGGAATTGCTCGTACGTAAGTACAAATATAAGATGACAGTAAATGCATTATGTTAACAAATTCATAGTAAAAGGGGGGATCGTACAACATTATATCCAAAAATAAGAAAAGACTTGAACGAAAATTCCATTCATTTTTCTTGGTGTTCCGCATTCCATACACTTAAATAGGACGCATATTCTAATTCATCTGGATTCTCATGTAGCATAGAAATGAATTCTAATTTGTTTCCATCACAATCTAGAAAGTATACACTTGCAGCAGGCATCCACCTTTGGACAATTGGCTCTTGATTTCCTTTTCCTTGACTTCCTATCACTGCTATTCCACGTTCCTCTAACCACGCTTTAGAAGTCATTAAAAACTCTAAATTTACACCAAAAGCAAAATGTCTCGGCTCAAAGTCTTCAATGTTATGTACTTCCCATAGTCCAAGCATTTGTTGTTTATTTTCTCCGACCCAAAAGAAAGCCACTCTTCTTTTGGAGAGTTTTCTTGCTAACGTTAATCCTAGCTTGTTTTGATAGAAATTTATTGCCTTCTCTAAATTTCTTACATGTAAATGAGTTTCGTATATGTTCTGTATTATTATAATCATTCCTTTCTTTATTGGTAACTACCAATTGAATAGTGAATATAATTCTAAAGTTGAAATATGTATAAGCCTAGTAATGTACATCTATATCCGATATACCTATTTACTATTATATTGAAATTGGAATGTGATAAATCCCACTGAGGTAGTAAGTGTTTAAATGAACACTCTACTACTTTTGTAGGAAAGGGGATATATTCATTAAATTCAGATGAAATCATATTAAAATAATGAAAAAAGACCACACATGAAGTGAAACGCCAGGTGTGGTCTTTTATGTATAGTCAAATATTACGAAGTCTCGCTAATTTTAGTTTTACTATGAGTGTTAGTAGAATTTCTTTTCTTAACATTAAAGTGATAGTAAGTGTAGCAAAAGATGATAAATGGGACAGTGCAATAGATTCCAAGTCGTTGTTCTGGGATAAAAATAAGACTGATTAATATAATGCCATACAATCCAAAACCAAGAATTGGTACGAGTGGATAAAGTGGCGTTTTAAATTTTAAGTCTTCTAATTTTCCGCCGTCTGCTACATAATGTTTGCGGAAAAAGAATTGAGAAACACAAATTGACATCCAAACAATAATGGTAATGACTCCGGAAATTGAAATGAGCCACAAGTAAACAGTTTCAGCAGCTACTACACTTGTCAAAAGAGAAAAAGCAGAAATAGCTATTGTCATGATTAAAGCGTTGAGAGGAATCCCACGTGATGATAATTTCTTTAAAAATGCTGGAGCCATTTCGTTTTTTGATAAAGACCAAAGCATTCGAGTAGCAGCGTATAGTCCTGAGTTTGCGACAGAAAGAACAGCAGTAAGAATAACAAAGTTCATAATATCAGCTGCATATGGAATACCGATATTATCAAAAACAGCAACGAATGGACTCTTTGTTAATCCAGCTTCTTCCCAAGGAATTAAAGCAACAAGAACAAAGATTGCTAAGACGAAGAAAAACATTGTGCGCCATATAATATTTCTAATAGAACGAGGTAAAGTTTTTGCTGGATCTTCACTTTCACCTGCTGCGATTCCGACAAGCTCTGTACCTTGGAAGGAATAATTGACTGTAACCATTGTTAATAGAATAGCCGCAAGTCCATTCGGAAATAAACCACCATGATTTACGAAATTTGAAAGAAGTGGAGCTGGTTCATCGCCTTTTAAATCAATAAAACCGAACATAGCGGCGCCACCAAGAATTATAAAAGCTATAATGGCAGATACTTTTATACTTGAAAACCAAAATTCTGTTTCTGCATAACTACGAGCAGATAATGCGTTAATAGTGAAGATGGTAACGCCAAATATTAAACACCAAACCCAAACAGGAATATCAGGAAACCAGCGCTGCATTGTAATACCGGCAGTTGTAAATTCAAGACCGGTCGTATTCGCCCAGCTTAACCAATACAACCATCCGATTGTAAAGCCAGTTGCAGGATTGATGAATTTAGTAGCATATTCCTGAAAAGAACCTGAAACAGGCATGGCTACAGCAAGTTCACCAAGACATAGCATAACGAAATACATTAATAATCCACCAGCAATAAAGGCAAGTACGGATCCACCAGGTCCAGCCTGACTTATAATAAAGCCAGATCCGTTAAATAACCCGGTTCCAATCACACCACCGAGTGCAATCATGAATAAGTGTCTACTTTTCATCGTACGTTTTAATTCATTGTTTGTATTGCTTACTTGCGCCATTGTTTTCCTCACTTTCGTAGTTGATAGAATAACGTTTGATGTTTTTCCGTATTATGGAATGTATTCCGTGATGTGAAATCTTGTTATAATTTTCAGATAATTAAAAAGAAAAGTCAATATTTTTTTGTTTGCGTTTTCAATTCGTTGTTAGTGATATGTTTTTATTGTTAGAAAATTAAATAAATAGATTGATTTCATTTCGAATGTTTGCTAAATTGATAGTTAATTAAGCGTACTAACATATTACGAGTAAAGTTGAGGCGAGTTATGGTACAGTCCATTGATCGAGCGATAAGTATTATTAAATTATTGAATTCTACAAATGAAAAAGAGTATTGGGCTATTTCTGATATAGCTGATGGAACACATCTCCCGGTTAGTACAGTACATAGATTACTTAACTCTCTAATGGAGCATGGGTTAGTTACACAAATTACAGAGACAAAACAGTACAAAATTGGACCAATGTGGATGGAAATAGGGTTGCGTCAATTGGAGAAGGTAGACTATAGATCTGTTGCAAGAGAAGTGATGAAACGTTTGGCTTCTGAAGTGGAAGAAAGTGTCTATTTGAATATTCCAAACGGAACACATTCTATTATTATTGAAAGAATGGATAGCCCTTTAAAAATTCGGGTTATTGATAACTTAGGGGAACAGATTCCTCTTTCGATTGGTGCTGCAAATAAAACGATGCTTGCCAATATGAAACAGAATGAAACGGAATATATTGTTGAGCAACTACTTTCTGCTTTACCAGAACAAAAGCAAATTCTTCTTGATCAAATAAAGCAAATAAGAAACGAAGGATATGCTGTCAGTTATGGTGAAAAAACAGAAGGGACAGCTTCAGTAGCTGCACCTATTATCGGATTTAATCATAAAGTAGTAGGAGCATTAAGTGTTGGGTTAATTAGTCATCGTATTAATGATGATCGACTATCTTTTCTTATTAGCAAGGTAAAACAAGCGGCTCATGAAATATCAATAAAAATCGGCAGTACATCAGAACTATAATTTTGATAGCTGTCGTCATTTTTTATTCATATACTGGAATTAGTTTTCATAATGTGGAAAATAGGGGGATTTATATGTCAAAGTGGCAATCAAAAGAACAATTGGTTCAATTATTAAGCAGTCTTGTTGAAATTCCTAGTATTACCGGTTCAGAAGCTGAAGTAATATTGCCAGACTTTGTTGTGGAACAATTATCTGACTTACAGTATTTCAAACAAAACCCGCACCATTTGCAAAAAAATCCGACAGGGGACGGACGATATTTTGTTACAGCACTAGTAAAGAAAAGCGATAGTACAAAAAATACTGTAATTCTAGTAAGTCACTTTGATGTTGTAGATGTACAAGATTACGGAATGTGGAAAGAAGATGCATTTAATCCTAAAAAGTTAACATCTATGTTTTATTCTCATAAAGATGAACTTCCAGACCATGTACGTGAAGATATAGAACATGGAGAATGGCTGTTTGGTAGAGGAACAATGGATATGAAATGCGGCCTCGCATTACAAATGGCAATGATTGAGCAAGCTTGCGAAGAAAGATTTGATGGGAATGTTCTTTTATTGGCTGTACCAGATGAAGAAGTAAATTCTGTAGGGATGAGGGCCGCTGTTCCGAGACTGTTAGATTTAGCAAGAGAGCATAACTTAGATTATAAAACGGTCTTAAACTCAGAGCCTATGTTTTCAAGACATCCTGGTGACCAAAATAAGTATATTTACACTGGCTCTATTGGTAAAGTGTTACCTGGTTTTCTTTGCTACGGAAAAGAGACACATGTAGGTGAACCTTTTGCAGGGTTAAATGGGAGTTATATGGCTTCATTAATAACAGCAGAATTAGAGTTAAACACAGACCTTTGTGATATTGTAGAAGGGGAAGCGAGTCCTCCGCCAACTAACTTACTTCAAAGGGACTTAAAAGAGGATTATTCTGTACAAATTCCGCATCGTGCAGTTACATTATTTAATTTGTTTTTATTAGAAAAATCAATGACAGATGTAGTTTCATTGTTACGTCAAAAAGTAACGAAAGTAGCAGAGAAAATAGAAGAGTCGTATGAAAAACATGCATATCGTTTTTCTAAATATAATCCATTTATACCACCTAATCTCAAGGTAAATGTATTAACTTATGAAGAGCTTATCACATATGCAATTGAGCAACATGGACGAGAAAAAATAAATCATATTCAATCTAATATTATAAAAAATAGAGGAGATAAAGATGATCGTGCGGTAACGATTGATTTAGTAGATAAATTAGCGATTTTATGTAAAGAAAAGGCACCGATGATTGTACTTTTCTTCGCTCCGCCGTACTATCCAGCTGTGAGTTCACGTAACAATCCTTTAATAAAAGAGGTAGTTGTAGAAATGGAAAAGTATGCACACTACAATCATAAAATTACATTTGAAAACCAAAATTATTTTGGGGGGATTTCAGATTTAAGTTATGTAGGCTTGCAGTATCCACTGGATTCAATTAGTTCGCTTGTAGACAATATGCCATTATGGGATAAAGGTTATTCAATTCCGCTTCAGGAATTAGAAGAGTTTGATGTTCCAGTATTAAATATGGGGCCGGTAGGAAAAGATGCACATCAATGGACAGAACGTCTAGATGTAAACTACGCATTTGAAACGCTATTAGATATGTTACCGAAATGCATTGAAAAATTATTAGTTTCTAATAAAATTACACAATCATAGTAGGGAATAGGTAAGGGATAAAACAGAACCTGTAAAGAAGATTTGAATGAAATTATTTTAATATAATTAAAGCTGAAACGGCCAAACTCAAGTATATATGAGTTTGGCCGTTTATCATGTAGTGAATTTCTAATTAAATTCATATGAATTCATAGCTAACGCGATCTCTTTTACAGTTTTACTTTTTAGTTTGACCAGATAGTTCAACAGATTTTTGCGTACAACGCTGCATAGCTGAAATAATCGCTGTTCTCAGTCCTTTTTCCTCTAATGTTGCTACAGCTTCTATTGTCGTTCCGCCAGGAGAACAAACCATATCTTTCAATTCACCTGGATGTATTCCTGTTTCTAGTACCATTTTTGCAGAGCCTAACACAGCTTGAGCAGCGAATTTATATGCTTGATTTCTTGGCATACCATCTAGTACAGCAGCATCTGCCATCGCTTCTATAATCATATATACATAAGCTGGTGAAGAACCACTTACGGATGTGACAACATCCATTAATTTTTCACTTACGATCTCTGTTTGACCAAAACTATTGAAAATGTTTAGTACATCTTCTAAATCTTTTTCTGTCACCATTTCATTAGGGCATAATGCAGACATTCCCTCTCCAACAAGAGCAGGAGTATTAGGCATTACTCTTACAACCTTTACTTTTTTATTAAAGGCATTTTCAGTACTTTCAATACTTTTCCCAGCAGCGATCGTTACGATGATAGCATCGTTTTTGATTACTTCTTTTATTTCATTAATTATTGACGCGTATAGGTCTGGTTTGATTGATAAAATTAAAATATCAGCATTTTTAGCTACTTCATTGTTGTCGGTAGTTGTAGTTAGTCCATATTTTTCACTAGCATTTTTTAAATTAGCAGTGTTTAAATCTGAACAAATAATTTGATTTGAAGACACTATATTTTTGTTTATCATTCCGCCAATCATAGCCATTCCCATATTTCCGCAACCGATGAATCCAATTTGTTTATCCATAATAACTCAATCTTGCTCCTTTTATAATCAATTATATCGGTTTGATATTATTTTCTTAGAATAAGAATAACATCCCTGTGCAATATAAAGAAACATTCTAAGAGAATATATTCCTTTTTGCAACACTAAAAGATAAAAATTAATTATATTCGACATTATGTAAATATATACACTATAATGAAAGGTTTTATGTTTATGAATATGAGTTAAACTTATATCATTTTGTATTTTCATTCAGTAGGGCGATAATTTCATACAAATAACTTGCGGCTCTATTTATTTTTAAAAATACCTCTTGACACCGAATCGAACTATATCGCATAATATAAAAAAATTAGATTGAAAATCGTTGAAGGGAATTAGTACATATGTCTTCTTGCGAAAGAGAGTGGAATTCACCGGCTGAAAGATTCCTCGTATAGAATATATCGAACCTATCCCTGAGTCTTAAATGAAAGTTTAGGCGTTCGCCTGCGTTATAGGCACCAAGTGGATATCTATGTATATCAATTAAGGTGGTACCGCGGAACAATGACCGTTTCGTCCTTTTTATTTTATTAAGGGCGAAGCGGTCATTTTTATTTTGCTCTTAAATACCTCATTGCAGCATTGATGAGAATAGATATAGTTACAAAGTGAATGAAGTGTAATTTATAAAAAACTTTGATTTTAGACTTGGGGGATAAAAAAGTGAAAAAACAACGAGTTGTTGTAAAGATTGGGAGTAGTTCCTTGGCAGATAGTCACGGAGGCATCTCTACAGAACAGCTTTCAGATCACGTTGCCGCATTGGCTCGGTTGAAAGAAGATGGGCACGAGGTTGTGTTAATTACATCTGGAGCCGTCGCTGCAGGTTTTTCAGCGCTAGGATATCCTAGCAGACCTGTAACGATTAAAGGGAAACAGGCTGCAGCAGCTGTCGGACAAAGTTTGTTAATGCAGGCGTACACGGAGGAATTCCGTAAATATGGCATCGTTACTGCGCAACTTTTGCTGACGAGAAGTGATTTTTCTAGAAAAGAACAATATAGTAATGCTTACGCTACGTTAGGAGAATTATTAAACCGCTCCGCTCTTCCAATTATTAATGAAAATGATTCCATCTCTTTAGAGGAGCTGACGTTCGGTGATAATGATATGCTGTCAGCTTTAGTAAGCGGGCTTGTTTCGGCGGATATGCTTATGATCTTTACGGATGTGAACGGGTTATATGACAAAAATCCTCAGAAAAATGCGGATGCAAAAAAATATTATTTTCTTCCTGAAGTTACGGAAGAAATTTCTTCTCTTGCAGGAGATGCTGGCTCAAAACTTGGGACTGGCGGTATGAAATCAAAAATCGACGCTGCAAAGACAGCGCTCTCTCTTGGTGTGAGTGTATTTATCGGAACAGGACGTGGACAGGAAAAGTTTGTAGATGTTTTGAAGGGTAAGGGTGATGGAACGTATGTTGGTAATGCTCCTCAAAAAGAAATGAAGATGAACAAGCAATGGATTGCCTTACATTCGCTTGTTAGCGGACAAATTGAAGTAGATGCTGGGGCAGCTACTGCCATCATTCAGCATGGTAAGAGTTTACTTCCAGCTGGTGTTACGAATGTATCAGGATTTTTCCAAGTGGGTGAAGTTGTAGAGGTTGTAACGCAACAAGGGCGCGTAATAGGAAAAGGACAATGCACATATAGTGCAGAGGAACTAATAGATGTAAAAGGTATGCAAAGCCAAGATATTCAAGTAAGAGGCGAGAGACATAGTTATGAAGTCATCCATAGGGATCATTGGGTTTCACTTTAAAAAGGAGGAAATAAAAATGAATGAAGTGTTGGCAAAGGGGATAAAAGCAAAAGAGGTTGCTAGAGAGCTTGTGCTTAAATCTACAGAGCAAAAAAACGAAGCACTTTCCGCAATAGCTGATCAGTTAATATTAGAAACAGCTTATATTTTAGAAGAAAACAAGAGGGATATTGAAGAAGGTAAGGCAAAAGGATTTTCTGATTCACTCCTTGATCGTCTTCTGCTAACTGAAAATCGTATTATTGATATGACAGAGGGGATTAAGCAGCTAATTGAATTACGTGATCCTGTAGGAGAATGTGTAAGTGCATGGGAAAGGCCAAATGGACTATCTATTCAGGAGATGCGCGTACCACTTGGTGTTGTCGGGATGATTTATGAGGCAAGACCGAATGTAACTGTTGATGCTGCTACAATTTGTTTAAAAACAGGAAACGCAGTAATACTACGTGGTAGTTCTTCTGCTATCCATTCTAACAAAGCCATCGTTAGCGTTATTCACCGGGCGCTTAAGCAAACTAGCTTGCCTTCAGAAAGTGTACAGCTCATAGAAGATACAACGAGAGATAGTGCAAAACAGTTGTTTACATTGAACGAGTACTTGGATGTTCTTATACCAAGAGGTGGCAAACAATTAATCGATACTGTTGTGAGAGAAGCGTCTGTTCCAGTACTTGAAACAGGTGCGGGAAATTGTCATATATTCATTGATGAAACAGCAGATAAACAAATGGCGTTTAATATTATTATAAATGCAAAAACACAGCGCCCATCTGTATGTAATGCAATTGAGACGATTGTACTTCATGAGAATTGGGCAGAGCAATATGGTAGCGAGTTGTTTTCTTCCTTGAAGGAAAGAGGAGTGGAGCTACGTGGTGATAATAAAGCAGTGGCGATTGATTCTTCTATCTTACTTGCGACAGAAGAAGACTGGGAAACTGAGTTTTTATCTCTCACACTAGCAGTGAAAATGGTTTCCACTGTTGAAGAAGCGATTCATCATATAAATACGTATGGATCTATGCATTCTGAAGCAATTATTACTGAAAACGAGGAAAACGTCAGCAAGTTTTTTACTTCTGTAGATGCCGCGGCACTTTATCATAATGCATCGACTCGTTTTACAGATGGATCCGAATTTGGATTCGGAGCGGAAATTGGTATCAGTACACAAAAGTTACACGTAAGAGGACCAATGGGGCTTCCAGCATTAACTTCTACAAAATATGTGATTCGTGGAAATGGACAAATTCGAAAATAATAATAAAAGACACTCAATTGGCTTGGGTGTCTTTTATTATAAAAATTAATTACCATACAAATAGCCCAACGAGCATAGCACTTAATAAAGAAACAGCCATCCCGCTAACAAGAAGCTTCCAAACATTTTTACCGATGACTGATGATTTTTCTCCGCCAAATAATGAATTGTAAGTTCCGTAAATCATACCTACTGTACTAAAGTTAGCAAAAGAAGCTAGAAATGTCGTTGCAACCGCAACCGTATGCGGTTGTAGCGACTTTAAGTTTGATTTTAAATCCATCATTGCAACAAATTCATTCGTCGTTATTTTGATCCCCATTAATTCAGCTACATACATAGCATCACTGCCTGATAAACCGAGTAAAAATGCAAAAGGACTAAAGATAATGGAGAAGATTTTTTGAATTGTTAACCCCGTTACAAAAAATCCTAAAATCCCATTTAAACATGCTGTTAAAGCTACATAACCAATTACCATAGCTAAAATAACGATAACCATATTCATCCCAACTAACATACTGTTTGAAATAGTAGAAAAGAAATCCTTTTTTTCATGTTTTGAAGGTGTGTAAACAACGTCTTCTTCTTTCGAAACTTCCACAGGATTTAATACATTGGCTAAAATTAATGCGTTAATACAGTTTAATGGGATTGCGCTGAAAATATATGTTGCTGGAACCATTGATAAATAAGCACCAAGAATGGATCCGCTAACGCTACTCATACTCATAATTCCAAAAGTTAATAATCGATTTTCTTTTAAAACAGATAATTGATCACGAACAACCGCAAGTGCTTCGGTGTTTCCTAAAAACATCATTTGAATCGAAAAGAAACTTTCTAACTTTGGTAAACGAGAAATCTTTGAAATAACTGCACCTACTTTATCAATAATCCAAGTTAAGATTCCGAAATAAGAAAGAATATCGAAAAAAGTAATAACAAAAATGATAGGAAGTAACGCACTAAAGAAGAAATCAATGTGCTGACTTTCCATAGCTGAAGGAAATGCAAATCGAATACCTTCATTCGCACATGCTAGTAGCCAACTGAAAAATGACGCAATTTTATTAATGATAATACTGCCGAGCTTTGTGCCTAACATAAACCACGTAATAAAAAGCTCCAATAGGATGAGAATTACAATTGGTCTCCATTTTATATGTTTTTTATTAGGCGAACATAAGAAAATGATTAATATGACAACGAAAATCCCTAACATATTCAATATGAAATACATGTCAACAACTCCTTGAGAGTTATTATTTGTATATAAAAAAGCATCTATTCTTCCAAATTTGGATTATGATTAGAAGTTATGAAGCATGTAAGTTATGTTAGGAATCAATGTATTTTAATTTGAGCAATCGCAGTAATTATCGAACAATTAGCTGTTTTCAATTGTTTTGTTGGATATTAAACGTATGCGATTTTAAACATCGTTTATTCCGGATTAACGAGCAGTAAGATTTTTACCTCAAAATTCAAGGAAAGCAAAGAAGTGAGGTGGAGATGGGCTGCCCGCAAAATCCCGATTGGTAAGAGCTGATTAAAATTTCACTTTATAAATAAGAACGGTGAGTTGGCCATGAACCTTGAAGTTTTCGAAGCTGTATAATTTGTCCTGTATGATAAGCATCATGCAAAAGGATATTCATATATTGTTGCCAAACTGGTAGAGAAGGACTTAGTTGATCTAGTTCTGCTTCTTGAAGGGCGGTTAATGAAGATTGTAAGGCATCATGTACTTGAAGCGTTCGCTTTACGGTTTGCTGCCAAGCGGCATCTTCATTAGGTCCACCTTGGATAAACGTCTCATCATTATTTTGTGGAGCAACAAATGTGTCGTCTTCATGTAAGCGGGAAAGTAGGCGTTCTTTAAAGATTAATAAATGGTTCACATTTTCCCAAATCGTATTACTGGCAGCACCTTCTGGTTGCCAACATGCTTGTTCAGCCGTAAGATTCTTTAACGCTTCTGATATTGGTGGGTACCATTCTTCTTCGTAAAAAACTTGTTGGACTCCATTTTGCAACATTTCTTTTCTTCCCATTCGTATAGCCTCCTGTTCATTTTTCTTAATAAAACCAATTCTCTTTTCTCTTCAATAAACCTTTTCTATAGTTGCACAAGAGGGTGAAAGACAACTTATAACAGAGCCATTAAAAAACTTCTTTTTAATATGATACTTAATAATCAAGGCTTTAATTGAGTCAGAATGAAAAAGAGTATAAACCTTTCTCTATTTGCTCATTGATTAGAGTTTTTTTGAAGTCGCAAAATAATTCTAAAAATATAGAAGGTTAAATTCGATAAAAATAGAATTTGATATATAGCAAACAAGGAGGGGATAAAAATGGAGGTCTATCACATAACGAGTAGAAAGAGGGAAACTTATAACGTTCAAGTGAAATATTCGATACTTTTCGAATGTGCGCTTGGCATTGCAGCAATTACTCATAAGAGGTTAATTGATACACTTGAAAAGAGTCAAAATGAATGGGAAGAAATTAAGAAATCATTAACAGAAGAAATGAGAGAGCACTTACAATTTGTCGAAGAAAATAATACGTGGAAAGCATTGCTTCAGTTGTTGTATGAAGAAGACATACAGGATGTATCACAGTTTCATGTTAAAATCGATTCACTTTCAGAAGAAGATTTGAAGTATATATGTTTACCGTTTTTAGGGGAGAAATATGAGAAAAAAAGACGTTTAGCCGCAAGTAGAGATGGAACTGCAATACATGAACTAAAGGAATTAACACATGATCATCAGTTTTTCTCTACGTACATTCGCTTTATATGTGATGTAGATGTACAAGTGCTGAAATCTCATTTAATCGCTGTAATGACAGGTTGGTATGAGAGTGTAATTAAGAGTGAGGAAGAAGAAATACTTTCTATATTAAAACGAGATTATGAAGCAAAAAATGAAATGAATAAAAAGATGAAGCCGGAAGAGTTTGTCGAGTGGGCGACTGGTGGCGTGAACTATATGCCAGAGCCAAGTGTTCATCACGTACTTCTTATTCCGCAAATGACGTACAGACCGTGGAATATTGAAGCAGATATTGATGATACGAAAGTATTTCATTATCCAGTTGCGAATGAAAGCATTCATCCTGAAGATCCGTATGAACCGAATTATTTTTTAGTTCAAAAACATAAGGCTCTTGGGGATGAGGCGAGATTGCGAATTGTAAAAATGTTGTTTAAAAAAGAACGTACATTACAGGAAATAACGGAAAGATTGCAGCTTGGTAAATCGACAGTACACCATCATTTGAAATTGTTACGTGCAGCGAAGTTAGTTGATATACATGATGGAAAGTATGTATTAAGGAAGAAAGCAGTGCAGTCGTTAGCGAAAGAATTAGAAGCGTTTTTGAGTAGATAATATGCAACAAGAATGTACATAAAGGGAGGAATTTAAGAGAAAAGTTGGTGAGCTATAATGAAGAGTGTATTGAAAAATCGTTCGTTCTTTTTTATGTGGATTGGTAGTGCAATCTCTGAATTAGGAGGGGCTTTCGGAACGTTATGTAATTCAATTCTAGTATATGAGTTAACAGGATCAGAAATGGCTTTAAGTAGTATGTGGTTATTATATTTCATCCCATCACTCATATTGCAATTAATAAGTGGCCCATTTATTGATAAATGGAGCCGGAAGTGGATTATGATATTTTCACAATGGATACGAGCGTCCGTATTTTTATTACCTTTGGTGATGCTAGTTTCGGGTAGTATAGAAGTTTGGCACATTTATGTTGTTCAAATTGTAGTGGGACTTATTACACCACTTTATACACCTGCAAGTCAAGCAATTACACCGAGCATTGTAGGGAAAGAACAACTTCAAGATGCAAATGCGTACATTGATGGAATGACTCGCCTTATGATGTCTCTTGCGCCAGTATTAGGCGGAGTAGTCATTCATTTGATTGGAACAGAACTTACATTATCTTTCGTATGCATATGTTTATTTGTTAGTGGCACTTTCTTATTTTATATAAAAGAAAATAGAACGTCGCAACCTATTCGGAAAACGTGGCTAGAACAGTTTTTTCACGGTTTTACATATTTTTTCACAAAACCAATCATCATTTGGCTCGGTATATTTCTTACTTTCGTGCAGTTTGGAGTAGGGGTAACGATGGTCACAAATCTTCCTTATATAAAAGACGAGCTGTCAGCGGGATATGCAGAGTACGGTTATTTCATGGCAGGTTTTCCACTTGGCTACGTAATTGGCTCAGTATTAGTCGGAAAAGTAACATATAAAAGTCGGCGTATACTTATGCTTGGAGGATTGTTTATAGGGGGACTCACATACATTTCATTAGGATTCAATCATAGTATTATCATTGCAATAATAATTGAAGTAATAGCAGGGATTTGTATTGCATTTTTCAATGTTCATAACACGACAATATGCCAACAAACCGTGCCGAATAATATGATAGGACAAGTATTTTCAGTGCGCTTATTTTTCATACGATCCGCTATGCCGTTAGGTGTGTTAGTAGGGGGCATATTGAGTGAAATGTGGGGAGTAAGAGCACTATACTTTATTATCGGTTCAATTATATGTGTCACTTCTTTAGTCGGAATCTTACTTCCATATTTCAAATTTTTAGATGAGGCGATAGAAAAGAAATCAGCATAATTCAAAAAATTAAAACTTTACAATTGAAAATAATTATCATAATCAATTATAATAGAAGAATACTAGTATTCGTATAACAAAGAGGGAGTGGGATATATGTTTATCGAAACGAAAACATTTACAGTAAAAGAAGGTACATCAAATATAGTTGTAGAACGTTTCACTGGAGAAGGTATTATTGAAAAATTTGAAGGCTTCATCGATTTAAGTGTTCTCGTGAAAAAAGTAAGACGCGGCGACGAAGAAGTTGTCGTAATGATTCGCTGGGAATCTGAAGAAGCATGGAAAAACTGGGAAACAAGTGAAGAACACTTAGCTGGACATAGAGCGGGCCGTGGTAAACCAAAGCCAGATCATATTATTAATGTGGATCATGCAGTTTATTATGTGAAATCATCGAAATCGGCTTATCAACAGTCGTAATATATAAGTAGAGGATACATGTTGTAGAAGCAATCATGTATCCTCTTTTTTATGACTGGGGGGATGGGAATGATAGGAAATCTTTCATTCATTTAAAAAAACGTTCTAGGCTATGGAGAAAAGTATTAGACTTATAAAGCATAGTCTTAGACGGAACGCTTGAATATCTTACCTTTCATATTTAAGTGTTATGAAAATGAGTCTACATACCCTCTGCTTAAAAGGAGATGAGTGAATGAAGTTAAATCATTTGAATTTATGTGTTGATGATTTATCAGAAGCGAGACATTTCTTTGAAACATTTTTTGATTTTCAATTTTTAGAGCAAAAGGGAAAGGCATTATTAGTAATGAGTGATGAAAGTGGATTTATACTTGTGCTGAGCGATCCAAAAGCATTTAAGGGAAATAAGGAAGTTATGTATCCTGAAGCTTTTCATATTGGTTTTTTAGTGGATACTTCAAATGAAGTTGATCAAGCGTATAATCGTTTAGTAGCAGGCGGCATTGAAATAGATAAGGAACCTTATTCGATGCGAGGTAGTAGTTATGGTTTTTATTTTACAGTATTTAATGGCTTATTAATTGAAGTGTCTTGTCTTGATTATAGAGAAGGTAAGAAAATTTCAAAGCTTAATAGCGATCAACAAGAGTAATCATTTGAAGGTGTATAAAATTTAAGTATGTATCATATTAGAAGACGGATTATGAAAGTTTCACTGTAAAGTAAAAAAGACAGACTAATAAATAGTCTGTCTTTTCACATTAATTCTTCACATCATCATAAAGTTCAAGTGCCTCTTTCACATTCAATCCATTTTTCACAATGCCATGTATTGCTTGGATCATCGCAGCTGGGTGCTCGGATTGCCATATGTTTCGGCCCATGTCTACTCCAATTGCTCCTTCTTGCAATGCATTGTACGTAATGTTTAATGCGTCTTCAATTGAATCTAGTTTTGGGCCGCCCGCGATGACGACTGGGGCAGGGCATGTGCTCGTTATTTTTTCGAATCCTTCGCAGTAATACGTTTTAATAATATCAGCACCCATTTCAACACATACGCGGGAAGCAAGTGCTAGAAAGCGAGCTTCACGTTTTTGTAATTCCTTTGCGACTGCGGTAATGCCGAGTACTGGTAGGCCGTAATCATGAGCTTCAGAAACTACATTTGCGAGATTTGTAACAGTTTGTGTTTCATAGTCTGATCCGACAAAAACAGAAACGCCAACGCCAATTGCGTTTTGCTTCACTGCTTCCTTCACAGGTGTAACAATTGTTTCATTCGCTAAATCTTTACCGACGACAGTAGCGCCACCAGATACACGCATAACCATCGGTGTGCTGCAGTTTTCAGGAATGCAGGAGCTAAGTACACCGCGTGTTAAAAAGAGGGAGTCTGTATAAGGAAGTAAGTTTTTAACTGTTTCAAGTGGTTGTTCTAGTCCGTGAATTGGTCCTAAGAAATAACCGTGATCTATTGCTAACATAACCGCTCTACCATCAGGTAAAATTGTATTTAATCGATTTTTAAATCCCCAAGTCATTCAAAATCACTCCTTCGTTAATGTTGGATTTTCCGTTTGTACCGTATCTTTATTTGGTAAATGTGGTGACTTTATAAAAACAGCTTTAAAAGGTTTGTCAGAATGGTTAATCAGATAGTGAGATTCATGAGGGCGAACTTGCAGGACATCACCTTGTTTAATCGGAACTCTTTCGTTATTTACATAGAAGTCTATTTCACCTTCTAATGCATAAAAGACCTCTTCGCACGTCGTATGATAATGGTTTTGAAACTCCTGGCCCGGTTGAATGACAACAAGGCCAAGATCAATATTTGGCCCTTGTATTAAATATTTCGGCCCGTTATCACCGAAGCGATAGGAGAAGTCATTTTCATTCGCTTTTAACATACAGTTCACTCCTTTATGTAATGTGTTACAGTGCACCAGGCGCAATCCACATATGTGAGGTGAGCCCTTTATCAGCTAAAGCGAGCTGACTGTCATATACAGTTTTCCATGTTTCATAGAACTCTTTATATAGTTCGTGATTTTCAGTAACTGGTTCGAATGTTTGCTCCCACTGTACAAACTCTTCGGCAGTTTCTTCCATAGATGAATATATGCCAGCACCAACTCCAGCAGCAATCGCAGTTCCTAAAGCAGCTGCTTCTTTCACAACAGGTACTTTTACAGGAATACCGAGTACGTCTGATAGAATTTGTGGCCATAGTTTTCCTTTAGCGGCACCGCCAGCAAAAATAACTTCAGAAGGGAATGTGCCAGTTAGATTTTTTATTAATTTTAAGTTTCCAAGTGTAATGAAGGCTGCATTTTCTTCAATAGCACGAAACAGTTCTTTTTTTCCGCATTTGTCAGCGTCTAAACTTAAATTTAAGAATGAAGGTGCGGCATGACGCCAAGAAATGTAGTTCATAACGTTTGAAAAAGTAGGGATAATGCCATGTGAACCGACAGGTACGTCTTTCGCTTGTTCTTCTAGTAATTCATAAGCATCTACACCAAGTTTATCAGCAAGTTTCTTTTCCTCTTGGCAAAAAGCGTCTCGAAACCAGCGCATAACGAGACCTGGGAAAAAGGCGATTGTTTCATATTGCCATAGGTTCGGAACGACGTGACAATTTACTCGAATCGCAGCATGTGGATCTGTTATTGGCTCAGTAACATTCACTTCTTGTTGCCAAAAGCTACCCCCGCATATTAACGTTTGATTTGGTTTCACGATTCCTGTTCCGAGCGATGCCATTTGAGCATCTCCACCCCCGGCGACGACAGGAATCCCTTCACGTAATCCAGTTAATGCTGCACACTCTTTTGTAACGTTGCCAATTACTGTACCAGCTTCATTTACTGTTGGTGAAAATGGCAAAGATAGACCGCACTCCTTAGCGACATCGTTATCCCACACTCTATTTTGTAAATCAAAAATACCTGACGTGCATCCGTTTGAGGGATCAATTTGTAGTACGCCGCTTAGTTTATATAAAATCCAATCGTTTAACATTGTAAAAGAGTAAATATTATTATAGACGTCGGGTTCATGTTTTTTTATCCAGAGTAGGCGTGGTAAAGCACCTAATGAAAAAGTTTGACCAGACTTTGTATATAAATCTTTTTCAAGATGTGACCGAATTTCTTTTAATTCACTAACTTCGACGGATGCGCGCCCATCAACATTTGCACACGCCCATATTTCTTGCCCATCTTGATCATATAAAACAAATCCTTCTCGCATACTTGTAGCGCTAATAGCAAGAATAGAAGAGGCAGGAGTGTTGCTTTTTTGAAGCACCTCTTTCGTACATTCTTGTACTAGCTTCCAATTTTCTACTACATCAAAGTTCATAGAGCCTGGATAACGAAGGTCAGATTTGTGAATCCATTCTTTTTGACTTACTGCAATTTGATTACCATGTAAATCAAAAAGAACTGCTCGAATGCTCCCTGTACCAGCATCGAAAGCTAATAAATGGGTCATTAACAATCACCATCCTTTCGTAATAAGGAGAGGGCAGTTTCCTCATCGGTAATTAATGAATGAATAAACTTTCCTTTTAAGGCACCATAAATTGCATCTATCTTTTCAGTACCTCCAGCAACACCGACGACATGCTTCATATTGCGCAAAATAGAGAGGGGCGTGCCAATTAGACGATTGTGATGCGAGAGTTCTAATAAATCGCCATTTGTATTATAAAACTGTCCTAAAATATCGCCAGCACCGTTTTGACTACGAATATATGTCATCTCACGTAGTGTTAATTTTTCTTCTTTTACAATCGTAGCGTCTTGAGATAATCCCCCAATACCGACAACAGCCGTATGAGCAAGTGAAGCGACTTGAAGCATATCTTTTACACTCGGTTCTGATAGAATACTTTGTGCCATTTCGGTTGTAGACGCTAGAAACGGCGTAGGGATAATGTGAAGTTCGCCTTGCATGTAGTGTAAATAGTTTTGTTTTCTCGGGAGATAGTGATTTACCCCGCCTGTGAGCGTTACGATTGAAAGGTTGATAGAACTTTCAAAATGAATGTTTTCTAGCATTTTGCTAATTGTTTCTCCCCAGCCAATACCGAGTAAATCGCCTTGCTGGAGATGAGTTTCTAAATATTGTGCAGCAGCTTTTCCGAGAGAAGCGTGATAATTGTTTACTGGGGTAGGGATAATAAAAGCATCTTTTAAGTGGAATTTTTTCATTAGGTCACGCTCAATACTTAAACAGTGCAAACCAGTCCCTTTTACGTGAAATGTAACGATACCTTCACTCCGCGCTTTATCTAATAACCGGACGACTTTATTTCTTGAAATATGAAGAAGTGACGCGATCTCCTGTTGTGTTAATTGGTCTTTATAATAGTACCAAGCTACTTTAGTTAATAAATTTTCTTCAAAGTTCAGCTGAGTCATACTCTTCATCCCTTTCAACAATTGACCACAGCTTAAACATATGTACCATATATTTTGTTTATTCCAGTTGAAACGATTAATAGTACGTAGAAAAAAGTGTTCTAGATATAAAAAAAGGAATATACAATGCTACAAAACAAGTAGAACAAATAATCATTTTCTCAAAAAATGTTCTGGATAAAGGCAGGTGACATCATGTGGAGAACGTACCTTTATTACAAGTAAAGAAAATGAGTAAGGCGTTTTTAAATCAACTTGTATTAAAAGAAGTGAACTTACAAGTAGAGCGCGGAGATATATACGCTTTAGTGGGGGGAAATGGCGCCGGGAAATCAACATTAATGAAAATATTAACGGGGTTATATTCGTATGATGATGGAGAGATGTATGTAAAAGGAAGGAAGCAACAGTTTTCAAATCCATCAGAAGCACACCGAAAAGGTATTTATTTAATACCGCAAGAACCACTCATTTTTCCGCATATGACTATTGAAGAAAATATATGTATCGGGTTAAAAGAAAAGAAAAAGAAACTAAAAGTACAGATTCAGCAATTGATTAGCAGCTTAGGATGGGATATTGACCTTAATAAACTAGGAGGAACATTATCGATTGCGCAACAACAGTTAGTAGAAATCGTTAGAGGATTAATAAGAGAAGCTGAGATTCTTATTCTAGATGAGCCAACATCGACATTAACAACACACGAAATTAAGAGTCTTTTTGTGTTGATGAAAAGTTTACAAGAAAAAGGAATTGGGATGATTTATATTACGCATCGTTTTCCAGAAATCTTTGAAATTGCCAACAAAGTAGCAATACTACGTGATGGAATGGTTGTAAGCCAAGGTGATGTATGTGACTATACATATGACATGCTGATGGAGGGACTATTGCCAAAAGGATATAAACAGAAAGAGAAAATAGAAGTAGTTCAAGAGACAGTAAAGACGAAAAAAATATTAGAAGTGGTTGATATAAATGGTCACGCATTCGAAAATATATCATTCACTGTACATGCGGGTGAGGTTGTAGGTGTTGCTGGCATTATAGGATCTGGCAGAACGGAATTAGCAGAAGCGATATTTGGATTGAAAACTATAAAATCAGGGTCTATCTTATTGGGTGGAAAATCAATTGATACGTGTTCTTTGCATAAAAGGCTAGACGAAGGACTAGTTTATGTGCCAGAGGATAGGGCGAGGAATGGAATTTTCTCAATTGCTTCTGTTAAAGAAAATATTGCAGCAGCAAGTTTATATCAAAATAATCGCTTTTTTATAAATAAAGAAAAAGAAAGCGCTTTAGTTAATTCGTTTATAGAACAGTTCCGAATTGTTGTACAGGATATGAATAAAGAACTGGCATCTTTATCAGGAGGTAATCAGCAGAAGGTCGTGCTTGCGAAGTATCTTGCATGTAATCCTAAAATTATTATTCTTGATGAGCCGACTCGCGGAATTGATGCGAAAGCAAGGCTTGAAGTGTATGAGACGATAAAAAAAATGAAAAGGGAAGGACTCGCAATTTTATTAATCTCTTCAGATGTTGAAGAAATTGTCCAATTAGTAAACCGTGTATATGTAATGAGAAATGGGCGATTTGTTTCTCATATGGAAAAAGAACAACTGAGTGTGAATGAAGTTACACGCCTTGCATACGGAGGTGTAGCGGAATGAAACATATGTTAAAAATGCATGAAACGTCTATCATACTGTTACTACTAATTTATATAGCTATTGTAGGAATGATAAACCCTAGTTTTATTCAATTTAACTCGTTATCTTTACTGATGAAATCAAGCGTTATTTTAGTCGTGCTAGCAATCGGTCAATCGTTCGTCTTATTTACGAAAAATATAGATGTATCAGTTGGTTCAAGCATGGGGTTAAGTGCAGCAGTTTGCGGAATGATGTTAACGAATGGGTATAGTGCATTCTTGTCGATATTTGTAGCTATTATACTTGGGGCCATTATTGGTTTCGTAAATGGTATTGGAGTTGCGAAGTTTCGGGTACCAGCCATTATTATGACATTAGGCATGTTAGGAATTATTAGAGGTACAATGTTAATTTTCACAGGCGGGAAGTGGATTGAAGATATTCCAAACGATTTTAAGCAGCTGTCATCTATCATCATTCTTGGTTTACCTATAACTGTATGGTTCGTTCTTATTATTTTACTACTACTATACTTCTTTTTAAGAAAAGTGCCATTGGGAAGATACTTTTATGCGGTAGGTGATAATGAAGATGGCGCGAGGCTTATTGGTATACCTGTAAATAAAGTGAAGATATATGCGTTTATGATTTCAGGCATAAGCGCTGCGCTCGCTGGTTGCATATTTGTTATGAATATCGGTTTCGTGCCAAATCAAACAGGTACAGGATTAGAATTACAAGTAATCGCAGCCGCTGTACTAGGAGGAATTCATTTAAAAGGAGGAACAGGATCTTTATTTGGAGCTGCATTAGGAGCGTTATTTTTAGAAACAATAAGTAGCTCACTCGTCTTTTTAAAAATACCAGCATTTTGGAATAATGCTATTTCAGGTTTTTTATTATTACTTATCATCATATTAGATAGTGTTATGAAAAAGTGGAAGGCAGAAAGGAGGATGAATCTATGAAGTATGTATATAGATGGGAAGGGGTTCTAATTGTATTACTTCTTGTAGAATTCATCCTTTTTAGTTTAATAAATAGTGATTTCTTAAATATTAGTAATCTCCTTTTTAGTACAAATGATTTCCTATTTATCGCAATTGCGGCGATACCAATGACTTTTGTTATAGTAACAGGAGGAATTGATGTATCGATCGGCTCAATAATGGGGCTCACTTCAATCTTAATCGGTGTACTTTGGATGAACGGAATACCTATTTTGTTTGCTGTTATAATCGCCCTAATAATTAGTTGTTTAGCAGGCGCTTTAAACGGACTCATTATAAAAATGACGGATGTAGAACCACTCGTCGTTACACTCGGAACGATGTTTTTATACGGGGGAATTGCCCTCGTCATTTCAGGAGGGGCAGGTGCTTCTGGGTACGAAGGAATAAGCGGTTTACCTGACACATTTGTACAACTGGCAAATGGTAGTTTTATAGGAATACCGAATTTATTATGGCTACTGATCGTATTAACAGTTTTATGTACTGTATTATTTCACCGAACTATATACGGGCGCCATGTAAAATTAACAGGTGCAAACGAAAATACAGCAAAATACACCGGGATTAAAACGAAAAAAGTAGTCATTATTGCTTACATACTTTCAGGGTTAGGAGGTGGATTAGGAGGCGCTTTCTTAACTGCCTACTTCGGTTCCGCACGTGCTGATATGGGAAGTGAAACAATTTTACCAATCATTACAGCAGTCGTATTAGGCGGGACACTTATTACGGGGGGAAAAGGAAGTATTATTGGTACTGTACTAGCGAGTATTTTTATTGGGCTCATGCAGTATGGCTTGCAAATGACGGGTTTAACAAATGAACAATCCAATGTAGTAATAGGTATTATCCTTATTCTTTCAGTTATTATGAGACATTTCAAATTACATCAATTCTTAGCGGAGAAAAGAAAGAATTTGCATAAGGGGGAAATGTCATGAAGAGAAAACTGGGGATTGTATTGATTGTATGTATTTGTTTAATCGGTTTAATTGCGTGTTCTAGCCAAACGGCAGATAAGAAAAAGGTTGATGATGTGAAATTTGCATTTATTCCGAAATTAACAGGAGTTGGTTTCTTCACATCGGGTGGTGAAGGGGCAAAAGAGATGGGAGATAAGTTAGGCGTGCAAGTGAAGTATGATGGACCGTCTGAAGCGAGTGTTTCAGGGCAAGTTAAATATATAAACAATTTCATTAATCAAAACTATGATGCGATTATGGTTTCATCTACGTCAGTGGATGGGTTATCGCAATCACTGCAACGTGCTAAGAAAAAAGGGATGACGGTGTTAACATGGGATTCTGATGTGAATCCGAAAGATCGTTCTTTTTATATAAGCCAAGGAACACCAGACCAACTTGCTAATTTATTAATAGAAATGACTTCAAAGCAAATTGGAGATAAAGGAAAAGTAGCCTTCTTTTATTCTAGCCCGACAGTAACGGATCAAAACCAATGGGTAACGAAAGCGAAAGAAATTATTAAAAAGAAATATCCGAACTGGGAAATTGTAACGACGCAGTACGGTGAAAATAATGCGCAAAAGTCTTTGTCAGTAGGAGAGAATATTTTAAAAACGTATCCTGATATTAATGCAGTCATTTGTCCAGATGCAACGGCACTTCCGGCAATGGCACAAGCAGCTGAAAATTTAAAAATGGATAAAAAGGTTGTCGTAACTGGCTTCTCTACACCAAACGTTATGCGTGATTACGTAAAACGAGGAACAGTAGCACAATTTGGTTTATGGGATGTAAAACAACAAGGTGCTCTCGCAACGTATGTAGCAAATGAAATTGTTGTAAAAGGGAAGAAGTTAAAAGTAGGGGATAGCTTTGAAGTAAAAGGAATTGGAAAAGTGAAGGTAGAGCCAAACTCCATTCAAGGATATGATTATGAGGCAGAAGGGAATGGAATTATCGTATTACCAGAACGAGTTGTATTTACGAAAGACAATATTGATAAGTATAATTTTTAGTAGACAAAAAAACGTCCGAATATATCGGACGTTTTTTTATTTCTTCATTAATTATGAACAGTTTCTTTTTCGTTTAATCCAAGTGTACGACCAGTAGAAGTGTGAAGATCTTGGAACAATCTTGGATTTTCAGTTAGTGAAATGCCATATGAAGGAATCATTTCTTTTATTTTTTCTTCCCATTCTACCATGCGGCTTGGGAAACATTTTTCTAATACTTCAAGCATGACGTGAACAGCAGTAGAAGCACCTGGTGATGCGCCTAGTAATGCGGCGATTGAGCCGTCAGCTGCACTTACTACTTCTGTACCAAATTGAAGTGTCCCTTTACCGCCAGCATCAGTATCTTTAATTACTTGTACACGTTGCCCAGCAACTACAATATCCCAATCTTCACTTTTCGCGTTCGGAATGAATTCGCGTAATTCTTCCATACGTTTTTCATGTGATAACATAACTTGCTGAATTAAGTATTTTGTAAGTCCCATTTCTTTTACACCAGCGGCTAACATCGTTAAGACGTTATTCGGTTTTACAGAACCGATTAAGTCAAGATTTGAACCTGTTTTTAAGAATTTAGGTGAGAAGCCTGCGAATGGTCCAAACAGTAAAGCTTTTTTATTGTCTATATATCTCGTATCTAGATGAGGTACAGACATTGGCGGAGCACCAACCTTAGCTTTACCGTACACTTTCGCATGATGTTGCTCTACAACTTTTTGGTTTTTACATACCATAAATAGTCCACTTACCGGGAATCCACCGATATGTTTTGATTCAGGGATACCAGTCTTTTGAAGTAGAGGTAGGCTACCGCCACCGCCGCCAATAAAGACGAATTTAGCAGTATGATGCTCAATTTTACCACTATTCATATCGTGTACTTTTACTTCCCACAAACCATTTTTCGTGCGCTTAATATTTTCGACACTATGCTTGTAGTTTAGCTCGACATTTTTTGTTTTTAAGTAATCAAACAACATACGTGTTAATGCACCGAAGTTAACATCTGTTCCAGAGTCAATCTTCGTTGCCGCCATCGGTTCATTAGATGTGCGGCCTTCCATAATGAGTGGAAGCCATTTTTTTAATGTTTCAGGAGCATCAGAAAATTCCATTCCTTGAAACAGTGGATTTTTTGAAAGCGCTTCAAAACGGTTTTTTAGAAACTCAACATTTTTTTCCCCTTGTACTAAACTCATATGAGGTAGTGGCATAATAAAATCTTGTGGATTACGAATTAATTTGCTCTTTACAAGATATGCCCAAAATTGTCTTGAAAGCTGGAATTGCTCATTCACTTTTACAGCCTTACTAATATCTATAGATCCGTCAGCTTTTTCGGAAGTATAGTTCAGTTCGCATAGCGCAGAATGCCCTGTACCTGCATTATTCCATTCGTTAGAGCTTTCTTCCCCGGCACTTGCGAGTTTTTCAAAAACTTTAATTTCCCATTCTGGTGCTAATTCTTTTAGTAATGAGCCTAACGTTGCACTCATAATTCCTGCACCAATTAAGATAACGTCTGTTTTTTGCTGCATGTTGCTCATGATAATCTCTCCATCCCCTATATTGGCAAAAAAGTGTAGGTGTTTTCTATGTCTAAGCCGTAAAAGAGAAACACCGCCTAGGCCCCACCTAGGTGTATACCTTTTTTGTCTCAATTATATAACCATCTCATACTCTATTATAATAATTAATAGACTAAAATATCTAGTGTTATCTGATAATTTTAAACTATTTAACGTTTTATTCGCTAAAAATCTTATTTAACAAGCTCTTTTAAGGTGATAAATAGAAAAAAATTACAGTTTGAAATTATCTCGAAAAAGCTTACGTATCCTTAAGTGACTAAATCGAGTACCTTTTTATAGGATTATTCTTTCTGTAATGGTAAGATTATTCTGAAAAATAAAAAGGAGGGACTCTAATGTGTACAAAAGAACAAATTTCAAACTTATTTCGAAACTTTTCAATAAAGGAATGTAAAGGGTCAAGTGATTTATATGAATATTTATCAATGAAAATTGCTGAAGATGAGGAAGTACTTACACTATCGTCCTATGCTCAGGTAGGTCAACCAGTCCCAAACTTACTATTAGGTGCAGTACATTATTTATTGTTAGCAGGGAAAGAACATCATTTAAAAACGTATTATAGTAGTTTAGTTGAAAATGCTGATACAAATTTAGATAAAGCTTTTAATCATTTTAAAGATTTCTGTAAAGAGTACCGAGAAGAAATCATTACTTTGTTACAAACGAAACTCGTTCAAACAAATGAAGTAAGACGGTGCGCATACTTATACCCAAGTTTCTGCTACATATTTAACAAAGTGAAGAAGCCGTTAGCGTTAATTGAAATTGGGACAAGTTCTGGGTTGCAACTGTTCTGGGACCAATATAGTTATTCGTACGGGACGGATGAAATGTACGGAAATATAAATTCAAATGTGCATGTAACTTCTGAAATAAGAGGGACGAATGTGCCACATTTTCTAAAAGAAAGCCCATCTGTCGTAGAAAGAATTGGACTGGACTTACATGTGAATGATTTACATAATAAGGAACATTATTTATGGTTACGTGCTTTAATTTGGCCAGAACATAAAGAAAGGCTTGAGATGTTTGATCAAGCTGCATCTTTAGTGAAAAATGAATCTGTCCAATTAATAGAAGGAGACGGTGTAGAGCTATTATCATCTATTATTGAACAAATAAGTGAAGAAGCTGTTATTTGTATTTTCCATACACATGTTGCAAATCAAATACCAGAACAAGTAAAACATAAGTTAGAAAAACAAATACAAGAAATTGGCGCAAAACGTGATGTATTCCACCTGTATAACAACATGTGGGATCGTGACCTTCATATTGATTATTATATTAACGGAAACGAATATCGTGAAACGGTGGGAGAAACAGAAGGGCACGGGAGATGGTTTAGCTGGAAGATTGGAAATGAGACGCTTATTTAGATTAATAGGGGCGCCCTCACTTGTAAAAGATGGGTCCATAGGCTCAAGCATTGACTAAATGGTTAAGGAATAAATGTATTACATTTAAACCCCATAATGGATCATGTACTTCTGTTCTGCTGCAGCTTGTACAATTTTTGAAGCTAACTCATTCAGCTCATCAGATTTTCTGAAGAACTTTGAGGATGTAACTGTTTCATAGAAAATTGCTAATGATTCAGGCGGGATAATTGTAATACCACAGTAAGCTAAACCGTATTTCTGATTTTTGACTGTATGGAAGTAGGTTTTCATAATTGATAAATTTTGATTTAAACTACTGATAATATCATCATCAACAGATATACAATGATATTTCTCTGGTGTATAATCTTCGTAATTTTTTTGAGAAGTAAAATCGTCAATTATTCCAAAATCATGGACACATGCCATCATTATCATCCTTTCAACTTTAATAAAGTGAGCTCTATTAAAGTAAAATCGTCATTTTGTTTACGTGTAATAGAAATGATTATGTAGTTCATTAGTATAGTACTTCATAAAATATCTTCGTTTCTTCTTCGTGAAGACAGTTTACTTATCGGTAAACTCATCGGGAGCCCAAGTGGCGATTTCATTCCCAGGTGCAGCGACTACAAGCCATTGCTCACATAGGACACCAGCTTGCCAACATTCATAATAATCATGAAAACCATTTAAAAAAATAATTTGTCCACTCTCTAATGTAATAATTAAATGAGGGCTTTCTAAGCCAAGTTGTATATCGGTAACTTTTTGTCTTCTTATCTTACATATTCTTTCATATTCTTCTTTCTCAGAATAAACTTCAAATTCATCTTCATTTAATGGGTAGCTTTTTTGAGGTTTATTAAATAAACACCATTTGGATTCGATATTGATATATAATTGTCCGTCATAATAAACTGAGTCGTGAAAGTTTGTGAAATGAATCTTTATAGCGCCTGGAGAAATACCAAATTGTAATCCATCAACTTGTGATCCGATGAATAGATTTTTTAACACTTTTTCAGCGTGAATTTTATCCTCTGTATTCATTATTGAATTCCTCCTTTTCATAAAAATATACCTTATATTTTTATTGTAATAAATAAATTTTCATGTAAAATGAACCTTTTGTGAAAAACGAGCGAATATAGTGTGAAGGATTATGAGAGGGGAACGGAGCTTTGGATGAAGTACAATTAAAAGAATGGCTATATAAACGAAAGTATGTTATCTAAAAAAGACCTTGAGAAAGTGTTACTTTCGATTGCTGAATAGATATTTAGTAAAAGAAGCAACTAATAATTATATTATGTAAACTCTTTTTGTAAAACACCCATAAAAAAATGGATGTTTTATATTTTGATATATTAGGTGGAATATATAGTTTAAAAAAGCGGAATACTTTGCGGAAAGTTAAAGACATTTTTCGCAAAGTATTCCGCTTTTACTTCCATTAATCGGTCAAAGTTGCAACTGAAGTATGCATCTGGCCAATTTTTAATGGATAGGTCAGGAGTATTAACATAGACACCTTTTGTAAATGGAAGCATTGCTAAGCGGAAGTCTTCAACCCATCGAATACTTCCACCAGCACCTTCTGGCTGTTCCCAAGTAGCGAATATTGGCATGTTTGATAGTGCTTTTCGGTAAAAGTAAGCAGTTGCCTCATTTGGCACCTCAACAACAGCACCGCCTAATCTGTGGAAAAATACGGAGGTGGTGGAAAAGGGTAAGTTAAATCGTAATTTCTATTTGATTGCCTTCTGGATCGCCTATTACACTTTCATAATAGCCATCTCCAGTAAAACGTGGTCCATTTAATAAAGGATAACCAGCATCTTTTATCACCTTTGTTAGTTCATTCACACGTTCTTCACTACCGACAGAAAAAGCCATATGAGTGTAGCCGGTTATGTTTAAATTAGGCTTATTTTCAATCCCTTTTTTACGCATAAGTTCAAGTCTTGCTCCAGATTCGAACGTAATAAAATAAGATTCAAATTGTTTCGTTTTATTATGATATAAAGAGTTTGCTTTACCATTAAAGTATTTCATATAAAAATCACGCATACATTCTAAGTCATTTACCCAAATTGCAATATGTTCAATTTTCATAGGTTTCACCAATCCTATCTGTATCAATTAGGCTTCCACTGTATTAAATTTGCATTTGCATTGCAACAATTTTGCTTCGCTATTAAAGCTAGTTGTTAATTTTTGATTATGTACGTACATACAATATGTAATTAAGTGAATGACCATCATAGTAATTACAGAAAAGGGTGAATGAAGCATATGAATCAATTTGAGCAAATGATGTACGTTGGTGTCATCATGTCTATTGTACTATCCGTAATGATTTTAGGGTCCTTATATTATAATCCTCGACTTTCGTTAACTGATTATCCGAAAGATATTCAAAAGGTAGTTTTTCCAAAATCGATTCATGAAAAAAAGCAAACCATTTATTTTAATATTGTATATAATACTATTCTTTTCGGTACTCCTTTCGTTTCTACATATATACTACATAAGCATGAAAAGTTAATGTATATGGATGCCTATTTACACACTTTTGGTATTTTAATGATTTTCAATTTAGTAGATTTACTTATAATTGATTGGCTAATTTTTTGCTGGATTACTCCAAGGTTTGTTGTGATTCCTAGTACGGAAGGTATGAAAGGATATAAAGATTATAAGTTTCATTTAAGAGGGGCTATTGTCGCTACTCAAATTTTAGCAATCGTAAGTTTATTTTTGGCGGGAATTGCCACAACTATTTAGTGTGAAGAAGGGCATGGAGCTTTTATAAAAGATAAGGAGATTTATAATATATAGAATTAGAAATGAGAATTTGATAGTATTGGAGTAAGGAGTTTTAATAACAGTATATTAAACAATATTAATATGCTGTTGCAAATGTTTTGATATTATGTAAAATTATACAATTTTACAGAGACATTTGATAAAATTCAAAAAATTTAATGGAGGGTAATATGAAAAAAGTAATTGGCGCAGCAACAGCAACTGTTTTTGGATTGGGAGCGTTTACTACAACTGCTACCGCAGAAACAATCGTAACAGCAGATGTACTTAACGTACGTGAAAAACCGACTACAGAATCAAAAGTGGTCGAAAAAGTAAAGAATGGGCAAGAGTTAAAAGTCATAAATACCGAAGATGGCTGGTCAAAAATTGAGTTGAATGGTAAAGAAGTGTTTGTAAGTTCGGAGTTTACAAAAGATGTATATCATGTAACGGCGAATTTGTTAAATGTACGTACTGAAGCAAACACGGATTCAGAAATTCTTGGCAGACTAAAAAAAGATGATGTAATTGAATCAACGCATCAAGTAAAAGACGGATGGCTGCAATTTGAGTATAAAGGAAAAACTGCTTATGCAAACGTTTCTTTCCTATCAAGTACAGCACCAACTGAAAAGAAAACTGAAGAGAAAACGAAGCAAGTAGCGAAAGTACAAAAATCAGTTAAAGAAAAGAAAGAAATAAAGACGCAGAAAGTAGCAAAAGCGAAAGAAACAACGAAAGCACAAGAAATAGTAAAGCCTAAAGAAGAGGCAAAAATCAAAGAAGAAGTAAAAGTTAAAGAAGAACCGAAAGCGCAAGAAATAGTAAAACCTAAAGAAGAGGCAAAAATCAAAGAAGAAGTAAAAGTTAAAGAAGAAGAAAAAGCGCAAGAAATAGTAAAGGCTAAAGAAGAAGTAAAAGTTAAAGAAGAAGAAAAAGCGCAAGAAATAGTAAAGGCTAAAGAAGAAGAAAAAGCTAAAGAAGAAGAGAAAGCTAAAGAAGAAGAGAAAGCGCA